>JBKPJW010000607.1:0-9874 GCA_046730875.1 Actinomycetota bacterium
TCCTCCTACCGCGCCGGCCGGCTCTGGGCCACCGCGATGCGCAAGAAAGGCCGGGAAATCCCCGCCGAACTCGCCCACATCGAAAGCTCCGGCACCACCCGCCAGGAAGCCAGCACCCTGCTCGCGGCGCATTCCTGAGACCGTAAGCAACACCCTTCCAGCTAAGGGCCGGCACCGGAGTCATCTGGTGCCGGCCCTTAGCTGTCCATCACGTAGAATTAAGGAACTATGGCGAATTCCCCTGATCCCAGCAACTCCAGCCCGGCTTCCGATGCTCCGAAGCGCGGTCTTTTCTCCCGCAAGCCCAAGGAAGCAAAGGTCAAGAAGCCGAGCCGGCTGAAGCAGATCGGCGAGGTCTTCCAGATGACGCGCCGCCACGATCCGATGGTTCCGTGGCTGATGTTGCTGGCGTTCCTGGGTGTTGTTGCGCTCAGCCTCCTCGTGGGATTCCTGCTCGAAAACTGGATCACCGGCCTGATCATCGGCATCGCGCTGGGCCTCCTTGCGGCCACGCTGATCCTCTCCCGCCGCGCCGAGCGCGCCGCGTTCGCGCAGATCGAGGACCAGCCGGGCGCCTCAGGCGCCGCACTGGGCACGCTCAAGCGCGGCTGGATCACCGAGGACCAGCCCGTCGCCGTCAACCCCCGCACGCAGGACGCCGTCTTCCGCGCCATCGGCCGTCCCGGCGTCGTGCTCGTCAGCGAAGGCCCCAGCATCCGGGTCAAGCCGCTGGTTGACGCCGAGCGCAAGCGGCTGGCACGCATCCTGCCCAACGTGACCATCCACGTCATTGAGAGCGGCCGCGGCGAGGGCCAGGTACCGCTGAGCCAGATCGCCAAGAAAATGAACAAGCTCAAGGGTGAACTGACCAAGACCGAGGTCAGCGCCGTCTCCAAGCGCATTTCCTCGCTCGGCGGCCGCCTGCCCATCCCCAAGGGCATCGATCCCTACAAGGCGCGTCCGGACCGCAAGGCGGCCCGCGGACGCTAGGCCCCGCCTGCAGCGCCACCCGCACCACAGAATCGCCCCGGTTCACGGCCACCTCAGGCCGGCAGCCGGGGCTTTTCCTTTTACTGCCCCGAGTACTATCCGACGTCGCCCGCGGCTTGCGCCGCCCGACGCCATGAACCAGGAGAGACCGCATGCCATTTCCCTCGACCGCCACCATGATCCGCGTCTTCCGCGGGCTGGCCATCGCCGAAGCGTTCAGCTGGGCCGCGCTACTGGTCGGGATGGTGCTCAAATGGGTGACCCGGACGACGGAACTCGGCGTAGAGATTGCCGGCCCGATCCACGGCGCGTTCTTCATCGGCTATGCGATCATGGCGTTGAGCCTCTGGGCGATCCTTCGCTGGCCGTTCCGGGTTGCCTTGCTCTCAGGCCTTTCAGCCATCTTCCCGTTCGCCACGGTCTGGTTTGAACGCTGGGCCGGGCGCCGCGGTCACCTCAACGTCCCCGGCGCAGCGGGCGGCGAACAGGTCGCGGTACAGGCCGCAGCATCGGACCGCGACGACGACGAGGTGTCCGCCAGGTCTTGAGCGGCCCCGTCCTGACCGGCACGACGGCGCCCGCCCGCCGTCGCGCCGACAGCCGCAACCTGGGGAATCAGCTGCTTACATCCGGACGAGGACGGTATTCATGGCCTTGTCGTGGAGGCCGCGCTGGTCCGGGTCGAAGATGACGGCAGGGATGACGAGGCAGAGCAAAAGGCTGCGCACCAGGGCGGCGAGCGGGCCGGCCGGGCCTCCGCCCAACCGGAGCACGTGGATACCCACTACCCGGTGGCCGATGCTGTAGCCAAGGGTTCCGATCAGCAGGATCTGCTCGACGGCAAACAGGGCAAGTGTGGCCCACGAATTGCCGGCGAAGGCGAAATTGCTGATCACCAGCGCGATGGCCCAGTCGATGCAGATCGCCAGGATGCGTCGGCCCGCCCGGGCGATCGATCCGGGCCCCGTTTCGGGAAGGCCAAGCCGCTCCCCCGGGTACCTGGAGATGCCGGAAGTGTCCGGGCCACTGAGCCATGAGCCGATGTCTTTGCGATCTACCACCACCCAAGCTTATCGGCTCAAGCCGGTCCAGAGTGTGGGCAGCGGTGTGTCACACTGTGGACGGGATAGGTTCCGGTATGGGCTGACGGCTAGCGTTTACCTGTCAGTGCATTCTGTAACCTGCCCGAAACAAAGCGGACACTGCTGGGAAATCCCATGTCCTTAGGGTGGTAACAGTTGCTAGCGACTGAGGAGCGGGGATACTTTTTTGCCTTCTCCGCTATCAGACTGCGCTGGACAAATGGGCCTGACGGCCAGATCTTTCATATGCGTAAGGAGCATAGATGTTCAAGACTGCGGACGAAGTCCTCAAGTTCATCAAGGACGAAGACATCAAATTCGTCGATATCCGCTTCACCGACCTTCCTGGCGTTCAGCAGCACTTCAATGTGCCCGCCAAGAGCGTTGACGCAGACTTTTTCGTCAATGGCCAGCTTTTCGACGGATCTTCGATCCGCGGCTTCCAGGGCATCGCCGAGTCTGACATGCAGCTCATCCCGGACGTGACGACGGCATTCATCGACACGTTCCGCATGGAGAAGACCCTCGCACTGAACTTCTCGATCGTGAACCCGCGCACGGGCGATCCCTACCACCGCGATCCCCGCGGCGTGGCCGAAAAGGCTGAGGCGTACCTCGCCTCCACCGGCATCGCTGACACCGCATTCTTTGCGCCCGAGGCCGAGTTCTTCGTCTTCGACAACGTCCAGTACCAGTCCTCCCCGCAGGGCAGCTTCTACAAGATCGACTCCGAGGAAGCTCACTGGAACACCGGCCGCGAAGAAGAGGGCGGCAACCTCGGCTACAAGACGCCGATCAAGGGCGGTTACTTCCCGGTCTCCCCCACCGACAAGCAGGCCGACCTTCGCGACGCCATGTGCATTGCCCTGGACGAAGCCGGCCTTGAGGTCGAGCGCAGCCACCACGAGGTCGGTTCCGCCGGCCAGGCTGAGATCAACTACAAGTTCACCACCCTGACCCACGCGGCTGATGACCTGCAGAAGTTCAAGTACGTCATCAAGAACACCGCTGACGCCTGGGGCAAGTCGGTTACCTTCATGCCGAAGCCGGTCTTCGGTGACAACGGCTCGGGCATGCACTGCCACCAGTCGCTGTGGAACGGTGGCGAGCCGCTGTTCTACGACGAGAAGGGCTACGCCGGCCTGTCCGACATGGCACGCTGGTACATCGGCGGCCTGCTGAAGCACTCCTCCGCCGTCCTGGCTTTCACCAACCCGACGGTGAACTCCTACCGCCGCCTGGTCAAGGGCTTCGAAGCTCCGGTCAACATGGTCTACTCGCAGGGCAACCGCTCCGCCGGTATCCGTATCCCGATCACGGGCTCCAACCCGAAGGCCAAGCGCATCGAGTTCCGCGCTCCGGACCCCTCCTCCAACCCGTACCTGGCGTTCGCCGCCCAGCTGATGGCCGGCATTGACGGCATCCGCAACCGCATCGAACCCCCGGCTCCGATCGACAAGGACCTCTACGAGCTCCCGGCCGAAGAAGCCAAGGACATCCCCAAGGCTCCGGGCACCCTCGAGGAGGCCCTGGATGCACTGGCTGAGGACAACGAGTTCCTGCAGGCCGGCGGCGTCTTCACCCAGGACCTGATCGACACCTGGATCGAATACAAGTACGAGAACGAGATCCGTCCGCTCTCACTGCGCCCGAACCCGTACGAGTTCGAGCTCTACTACGGCGTCTAGCTAGATCACGGGGCTGAATCGGGCAGAGTCCGCAGACAGTCCGCAAGAGTCCAGCCACAGTAAAGGCCGGCCTCAGGTTTCACCACCTGGGGTCGGCCTTTTTGTCGTGTCAGGATGAGGCGCGTGCGGTTGACCTGTGGACGGACGACTCAGTCGCCGACCACTCATGCAGCTCCCATCTCGACAGGGTCAGGGACAAGCGATCCACGAAGTAGGGCTTTGTCCGGCATGCCTAGCGCTTTCCGTACTTCTTGTGGACCGCCTGCTTGCTGACGCCCAGGCACACCGCGATGGCTTCCCACGATAGTCCGGCCTGCCGGGCGCGCAGCACCAGCTCGGTCTCCGTGCGCGCCAGCTCCTTGTGAAGCTCCGCCACCGCGTACAGCGCCTCGGCCGGACCCTTGCCGTCCATCGCGCCAATAAGTGTCTTCACGCCGCACCTCCCGCCGTCAACATTAGTTGACGAAGCATCCGGCGTCAACGAAAATTGACGCTCCAGGCGCAAGCCCCCATCAGCGGCAGCGAGGCGCACGACCCCCGCGGGTCAGAACGCCCGGTACATGATGCGCTGCGGGCCGGCGCCGCCGCCTTCGTAGCGGCCGCGGTCCTCGAATCCGGCCTTGCGGTACGCGGCCAGCCCGCCGGGGTTCACTTCGTTGACGGAGAGCACGACGCCGGCCTGGCCGCCGCCCAGGCCCGCTGTCAGTTTGGCAGCCTCCCGCACTGCCGCCTCCGCGGCGAGCGTGCCAAGGCCCTTGCCCTGCTGCCGCCGGTCGATCAGGAAGCCCCGCAGAAGCCAGGCGGAGTGGTCGTCGGGCCAGCCGGCCAGCGTGGCGGCCCCCGACTGGAGCGTCAGGACCCCCACCGCCACGCCGTTCCCGTCCACAGCGAACGGGTATCGGGAATCCTCTTCAAGCGCGATCAGCATCATCCGCAGCGGTTCGCCGACAAACTTCTGCTGCCCCTCGCCGAGTTCCAGCAGCGCGATTTCGCCAAGCTTGACGGCCCTGGCGTCGTCGTCGAGGTTCTTCAATGGCAGCAGCCAGACATGTCCAGACATGTAGACAGCGTACCCGCGCCGGCTCCGGCGAGTCGTCAGAAGGAGACGTGGCTCAGGAGGAAGGGACTAGAGTGCAGCGTCCTTGGGCGGTCCGGCCGGATCCATCCAGAAGACTTCCCAGAGGTGGCCGTCGGGGTCCTGGAAACTGTGCGTGTACATGAAGCCGTAATCCTGGGCTTCCTCCGATGGCGTGCCCCCGGAGGTCAGGGCGGTACGGATGAGCTCGTCCACGGCTTCGCGGCTCTCAAGCGAGAAGGACATGATGACCTCTGCAGTGTCGGCTGTGGTACCGACTGACTTGGAGGTAAAGGTCTTGAAATAGGACTCGACGAGCAACATCACGTAGGCGCTGTCGTTGACGATCATGCAGGTGGCGTTCTCGTCGGTGAAGTCGGGGTTGAAGGAGAATCCCAGTGCCGTGAAGAACTCAACGGTCTTTTTGAGATCCCGGACGGGAAGGTTCACAAACAGTTGCCTGGCCATCCGCCCAAGGTAGCACCGTGCCGCGGGACGTGTCAGTAGCAGGCTGACACTTGAGGGGCGCTACTGACCGTAGAAGACGCGTTCGAAAACTGCCCGGGCGCGCCGGCTCAACCGCAGGTAGTCCTCTTCCAGCGCGGCAGCGTTGCCCTGTCCATAGCCGCACCAGCGGGCCACCGCCTCAAGGTCGCGGCGGGAGGAGGGCAGCACGTCCGAGGGCCGGCCGGTCCAGATGACGTTGGCCGAACGGATCCGGCCGGCCAGCCGCCAGGCCCGGAGCAGGACCGCCGCATCCTCGGCGTCAATCAGCTCCAGCGCCGCGGCCGCTTCGAGCGCCTCCACGGTGGACGTGGTCCTCAGCTCCGGGTGCCTGCCGGCGTGCCGAAGCTGGAGTAGCTGGGTCAGCCATTCGACGTCGCTCAGGCCGCCGCGGCCAAGCTTCAGGTGCCGGGCGGGGTCGGCGCCGCGCGGCAGGCGCTCGGCCTCGACCCTGGCCTTGATCCGTCGGACCTCGCGCGCGTCCTGGTCAGAGAGTGATTCCGGGTACCGGATCGGATCGATCAGCGCGACAAAATCCTCCGCCAGCGCGTCGTCACCGGCCAGCGGGCGTGCCCGCAGCAGCGCCTGGGCCTCCCAGACGAGAGACCACCGGCGGTAGTACTCGGCATAGGACTCCAGGGACCGCACCATGGGACCGCTTTTACCTTCGGGGCGCAGATCCGCGTCCACTGAGAGCACCCGTTCGGCCAGGATGGCAGGCTTGAGCGGCTGGGTCAGCAGGCTGGAGAGCTTGCCGACGATCTGCAGGGCCTGCGCCTGTGCCTCCTCCTCCGGCACGCCGGGGAGTCCCCGGTGGACGTAAATGACGTCGGCGTCCGAGCCGTAGCCGATTTCCCGGCCGCCCTGCCGGCCCATGGCGACCACCAGCACGTGCGTCTTCAGCGGCTCCTCGTCGGTGACGATCGTCTCCGCCACGCGCAGCGCCCCCAGGACAGCTGCCCTGTCCGCATCGGCGAGGGCTTCGCCAACCTGGTCCTGGTTGAGCAGCCCGGCACTGTCCGCGATAGCGACCCGGAGGATTTCCCGGCGCCGGATCAGCCGGATCAGCCGCATGGCGCTCTCCGGGTCCGAGTGCCGGGACATCTTCGAGGTGATCTCGTGCCACTGGGATTCAAAGCTGAGCGGCACCAGGTCCTTGTCCGTGCCGAGCCATGCCACGGACTCGGGGGAAACCTCCAGCAGGTCCGCCATCAGCCGGGAGTTGGCGAGCACGTGGCACAGCCGCTCCGCAGCGGCCGTCGAATCCCGGAGCATGCCCAGATACCAGTGCGTCGTGCCGAGCGCCTCGCTGACGCGCCGGAAGGCGAGCAGCCCGCCGTCGGGGTCCACGCCGTCGGCAAGCCAGTCCAGGAGGATCGGCAGGAGCTGGCGCTGGAGGGCGGCGCGCCGGCTAACGCCGGCGGTGAGGGCCTCGATGTGCCGCATGGCGCCGGGGGGATCCAGGTAGCCGAGGGCGGCGAGGCGGCCTTGGGCGGCTTCCGGGGTCAGGCGCGCCTCTTCGCTGCTCAGTGTGGCGACACTGTTGAGCAGCGGGCGGTAAAAAATGCGTTCGTGAAGTTCGCGGACGGAGCGCTTGGTCTGTCGCCAGGCGGCCACCAGGGAGTCCGGCTTGGGCCGCTGGGTGGAGAACGGTCCCAGGACTGCCTTGGCGAGCGAACGCAATGACGCCTCGTTGGCCGGCATGAGATGTGTGCGGCGCAGCTGGAAGAGCTGGATCCGGTGTTCGAGCAGCCGCAGGTAGCGGTAGTCGCGGTCAAACTGCGCAGCGTCAGCGCGGCCGATGTACCCGCCGGCAGACAGTGCGGCAATGGCCGAGGTGGTGTCCCGGCAGCGCAGCGTTTCATCGGACTTGCCGTGCACAAGCTGGAGCAGCTGGACGGTGAATTCGACGTCGCGCAGTCCGCCTCGGCCCAGCTTGATCTGCCGTTGCTCCTCGTCGGCCGGAATGTGCTCGGTGACCCGGCGGCGCATGGCGCGGACGGATTCGACGAAGCCTTCCCGGCCGGCCGAGGACCAGATCAAGGGCGACACGGCCGCTTCGTAGCGTGCCCCCAGATCGGCGTCCCCGGCGATGGTCCGGGCCTTGAGCAGGGCCTGGAATTCCCAGCTCTCGGCCCAGCGCGCGTAGTAGCTTTCGTGCGAGGCCAGGGTCCGGACCAGCGGACCGGACTTGCCCTCGGGCCGGAGGTTCGCGTCCACTTCCCACAGCCCGGGTTCGCGGCTGGTGGACATGATCGCCCGTGAAATCCCGGACGCGAGGGCATTGCCGATCGTGGCGGCCCGGGCATCGTCCAGCTCGCCGGCGTCGATCACATAGATCACGTCGACGTCGGAAATGTAGTTCAGTTCGCGGGCACCGCACTTGCCCATGCCGATCACGGCGAGCCCGACGTCGGCCACCTCCGCGGCGTCGAACTTCTCCGCTGCCTCGGCCCGGGACACGGCGAGGGCCGCCTCAACGGCGGCGCCGGCAAGGTCGGCCAGTTCCGCACCGGCGGCGGGCATGAAATCCAGCGGATCGGCCGCGCAAAGGTCCTTGATAGCGAGTTCCACAAGGCCCCGCCGGTAGGCGCTCCGCAGGGCCGCGTAGGCTTCCTGGCCGCGGATGGCGGCCACCGGCCGGGCGGACTTCGGATCGGCCCGCACCGACTGCAGCAGCCGTGCCCGCAGCGCCATGGGGTCCGCGGCCAGCGGTTCCGGGCTGACCCGGCCGTCGAAGGCGTCGAGGTGTTCGGGGTGGCGGATGAGGAACTCCCCCAGCGCTTCGGAGGCACCCAGGACCCTGTACAGCGGTTCGCTGCTTTCCAGATCGGCGACTGCGAGCTTGCGCAGCTCCGGGTGCTTCTCGATCAGCCGGACCAGGGACTGCAGGGCGGTGTCCGGGTTCGCCGCCAGCTGCAGCCCGGCGAAGAGGGCATCCTGGTCGAGCCCCTCCAGTTCCCGGGCAGCGAGGAACCGCTCCCCCTTGTCGAGGTCACTGAAGCCGGTGGCTATGAGGCGCCGCGCCAGGCTCATTGGGGCAACCTACAGAATGCCGAGATTGCGCTGCAGCTCGTAGGGCGTCACCTGGAGGCGGTAGTCCTGCCATTCTGCACGCTTGTTGCGCAGGAAGTGCTCGAACACCTGCTCGCCGAGGATCTGCGGCATGAGTTCGGAATCCTCCATGGTCCGGATGGCATCGTGCAGGCTGGCCGGCAGCGGGTCGTGGCCCATGGCGCGGCGTTCCGCCGAGCTCAGCGACCAGATGTCGTCCTCCGCCGCGGCGGGGAGCTGGTAGCCCTCCTCGATGCCCTTGAGGCCGGCGCCGAGGAGCACGGCGTAGGCCAGGTAGGGGTTGGCAGCGGAGTCGATGCCGCGGTACTCGATCCGCGCGGACTGGCCCTTACCGGGCTTGTACAGCGGCACCCGGACCAGCGCGGAGCGGTTATTGTGGCCCCAGCTCAGGTAGCTCGGCGCCTCTCCCCCGCCCCAGAGCCGCTTGTAGGAGTTCACAAACTGGTTGGTCACCGCAGTGAACTCGGGCGCGTGCTTGAGGATGCCGGCAATGAACTGGCGCGCCGTCTCGGACAGCTGGAACTCGGCGCCGGCCTCGTAGAAGGCGTTGGTGTCTCCTTCAAAGAGCGAGAAGTGCGTGTGCATGCCGGAGCCCGGGTGGGCGGTGAAGGGCTTGGGCATGAAGGTGGCATACGTGCCCTGCTGCAGCGCGACCTCCTTGATGACCGTGCGGAACGTCATGATGTTGTCCGCGGTCTGCAGCGCATCCGCATAGCGCAGGTCGATCTCGTTCTGGCCCGGCCCGGCCTCGTGGTGGCTGAATTCCACGGAGATGCCGACGGATTCGAGCATGGTCACGGCGGTCCGGCGGAAGTCCTGGGCCACTCCGCCCGGGACGTGGTCAAAGTAGCCGCCTTCGTCCACAGGGACGGGTGATCCGTCGGGGCCCGGCTGCTGGGACTTGAGCAGGTAGAACTCGATCTCGGGGTGGGTGTAGCAGGTGAAACCCATGTCCGCGGCCTTGGCCAGGTTGCGCTTGAGGACGTTGCGCGGGTCCGCTGCGGAGGGTTCGCCGTCGGGCGTCAGGATGTCGCAGAACATCCGCGAGGTGGCCTCGGTCTCGCCGCGCCACGGCAGGATCTGGAACGTCGCCGGATCCGGCTGGGCGAGCATGTCGGATTCGAAGACGCGGGCCAGCCCTTCGATCGATGACCCGTCGAATCCGAGTCCTTCCTCGAAGGCGCCTTCCACCTCGGCCGGGGCCAGGGCAACGGACTTGAGTGATCCCACGACGTCGGTGAACCATAGGCGCACAAACCGCACGTCGCGCTCTTCGATCGTCCGCAGGACAAACTCTTGCTGGCGGTCCATACTGGCCTCTTTCCGGTTCTTCCATCCGCCCCAGGCCCGCCATTCATGGGCCCCGCGGCTGCTCACCGTTCACTTTACTAAGCATTGCCACTGATTACCGAAGCCGGCCCTCGGCGTAACACACCGTTAACACAACGGCTGTCACAACC
>JBKPJW010000608.1:0-1147 GCA_046730875.1 Actinomycetota bacterium
TCCGAAAACCGCGATCGCCGGCTCTACCAGGACTCGTACGCCGCCTACCTCGACGACTTCGCCTCGCGCCAAGTGGCGGGAATCGGCTTCGGCATGATCTGGCTGCGGCGGCCCGCCGACGGCGCCGGGCGGGTCCTTGCCCGCTTCGAGGAGATCACCTACCCGATCGAACAGCCGGTGGGGCCGCACCTGGGCGCCGCCGTCGAGCGTGCCGACTGGCTGGCCGCCCACGATCTGGCCGCCGCCCATCTGCTAGTCGCCGAGGACGTCACCGAAGAGCGGCACCAGCGCCCGGGGGCGGAGCACCCCGGCGTCATCCTGCTGCGGCAGGGTGCCGGGCTGCGCCGCACCAACCTGCTCAGCACCGAGCTGGCCGGCTTCGTCTCAGCGTGCGACGGCGACCTGTCCGTCGGGCAGATCATCGGCGCCCTGGAGGCCCTGCTGGGCGGCTACGAAGGGTTTGACGCCACTGAGTTCCGCACTGGGCTCCTCGGGGAAGTGGGGAACCTGGTTCGCGACGGCTTCCTGCTGCCCGCCTGAAACGGCACCCGCCGCCCCGGCCGCCGCGGCCGCTTCAGCCGCCGGGCTGACGCCGGCGTCGTCCCGCCCGAAGCGCGGCAGGACGTACGCCGTGAGGGCCAGGGCCACCAGGGCGCCGACGGCCCCGGTGAGCACGAAGCTGAACCGCACCGGGACCAGCGCCCCCAGGAACCCGCCCAGGGCCAGCGCGCCGATGGAGACGGCGCGTGTCATCCCGCCAACGATGGCCATCGCCTGGCCGCGCCCGCTTTCCGGAATCCGCAGGATCGCGATGGCGCCGAAACAGGCGTTCAGGACGCCGCAGGCCGTGCCCGTCGCCGTGTAAGCCACAAAGAGCAGTTCCACGTTGGGGACCAGCCCCGTGAGGACCAGGAACGCCGAGGCTCCGGTCATGGAGGCCAGCAGCACGCGCAGCCGTACCGCCGGCGTCTTGATGCTGCCGGCCATCGCCGCCCCGCCCGCCATGCCGAGGCCGAAGGCCGCGGCCAGCAGCCCGTACTGCGTCTCGGTGGCACCAAGTTCGCCGCGGGCCAGGAACACCTCAAGCACATTGGTGGCCTCACCGACGACGATGAAGAACATCGCGCCCAGGACCAGGGCCCAGACC
>JBKPJW010000609.1:0-2630 GCA_046730875.1 Actinomycetota bacterium
CGGCCGACCTCTACGCGCTCTGCGTTTCCGGGTTCGTAGGACGCCGCGAACTCGTTCAACGCATTACGGACGTCGTCGGCGTTGATGGTCAATTCGGCCATCTGCAGTCCCTGCTCTCCTGTTTTCGTGATCATCGTTGTCACGATGACCGGGGTTTCGTTTCGTTAGGTTGTGCTTGTCCGGCTAGCCGGCAAGCTGACGCTGGAGCTGGCCCAGGCGGCCGGCGACCGAAGCGTCTACCACTTCATCGCCCACCTGGATCCGGATGCCACCGATCAGTGCCGGGTCAACGTTCATGTTGATCTTGAGCTCACGCCCGTAGAGGGCATTCAGCCCCGCCTGCAGGCGACCGATCTGGGTCTCCGTGAGCGGACGGGTGACACTGACCGTTGCAATCCAGCGCTGCTGGCGCTTGGCGGCAAGTTCAGCGAAACGGCGAACGAGCTTGGTGACCTTGAGCCCGCGCGGAGCCGTGACGGCCTGCCCGATCAGGACTTTCGCTTCCTCGCTCGCACTGGGTACGAGCTTCTCGGCGAGCCTCACCTTGGCCGCCGGGCTGGCCTGCGGCTCGGACAGAGCACGCTGGACCTCGTGGCTGGACTCGACGGACTGGCTAAAGGAGAACAGATCGTTCTCCAGCGTTTCCAGTCCGGTGAGTCCGGAGGCAGAGACGGCCGACTTGTTCTCGGCAACAGCGATGACCACCGAAGCGGCAAGAGTCTCGAGTGCATCGCCGATATCCCGCGCCGATGCCCAGCGGGAGCTGGCCAGTTCGGCCGCAATCTCAACAGCGTCGGCGGAAACTTTTCCGCCGAAGAGCTGCTTGACCAGCGCCGACTTTTCGCCGCCGCTGCGGGAGGGGTCAGTCAGGGCCCGGCGCAAGCCGGCCGAGCTGTCGACCGTTCCCAGGATTCCGAAGAGTTCCTTAGCCAACTGCAGCGACGCGGTGGGAAGCTTCGCTTCCAGTGCCGCCAGCGCAGCGGCCAGCGATTCGCTCGATACACCTGCCATTACTTAGCTACACCCGCGTTCTGGTTCTCCAGATCTGCCAGGAAGCGGTCCACGACTCGGGCCGACCGTGCATCGTCGCTCAAAGACTCGCCGACGATCCGGCTTGCCAGCGTCGTAGCCAGCGTGCCGACCTCCGCGCGGAGCGACACTACGGCCGCCTGGCGCTCGGATTCGATCTGCGCGTGGGCCTGCGCCGTGATGCGGGCAGACTCGGCAGCGGCCTTCTCCTTCAGCTCCGCAAGGATCACGGCGCCTTCGGCGCGTGCTTCCTCACGGATGCGGTTGGCTTCGGCACGGGCGTCCGTGAGCTGCTGCTTGTACTCTTCGAGTGCAGCGGAGGCCTCGGCCTGGGCCTTTTCGGCCTTGGCGATACCACCCTCGATGGCCTCTGCCCGCTCTGCAAAGGTCTTCTCGAACATCGGGACAACGTACTTGACCACGATGAACATGAGGACAGCAAAGCCGGCGAAGACTACAAGCATCTCCCAAGGATTGGGAACGAGGGGGTTAGTACCGCCTTCGGTGGCGGCTGAGATGATCGCTTGATTCATATTTCACCCGTCCTTATCTACTCGGTTCTGAATTTTCGGTTGTTCTGTTTACTAGAGAACGAACGCGAAGACCAGGCCCAAGATGGCGAGGGCTTCAGTCAGCGCGAGGCCGAGGAATGCGATCGGCTGCAGGACGCGCTGGGCTTCCGGCTGACGTGCCACACCGTTGATGTAAGCGGCGAACACGAGCCCCACACCGATACCACCGCCGATGGCGGAGAGGCCGTAGCCGATGAGGTTGAGGGAGCCGTTGATGGAGCCTTCCATTTTTCTTCCTTTCAAGATGCCACCCATGTGGCAGGTTGTTTGGGTTGCTTCATCCCCGCGAGGGGAAGACTATGTTGTGCCGCAGCATGTTGCCTTCGGCGTTTCGCCTAGTGGCTGTCGGCGTGCAGCGCGCCTTCGATGTAGATCGCGGTCAGCAGCGTGAACACGTAGGCCTGCAGCACCATGATCAGCGCTTCGAGCATGTACATGGCGATGGCGCCGCCAAGGACGAGTACGGACGCGCCCTTGAGGAGTACGCTTTCCTGCATTACGAGGAACTCGATGCCGGCACCGGCGATCATCACGATCAGGTGGCCGGCGAGCATGGTGGCGAACAGACGGAGGCTGTGCGTGACCGGGCGGACCAGGAAGTTGGAGATGATCTCGATCGGGATGACGATCGGGAGGATGTACCACGGAACACCGGAAGGAACCGTAGCGAGCTTGAAGTACCGCAGGCCGTTCTTCTTGACGCCGATGGCGATCCAGGTGACATACACGATGGCCGCGAGCACGTAGGCCCCGCCGACGTGCGAGAAGGTCGGAAGCTGGATCAGCGGAATCGCACCGTAGATGTTGTTCACGAGGATGAAGAAGAAGAGGCTGAACAGCAGCGGGACATACTTCATGAAGTCCCGGCCGCCGATGATGTCCTTGGCGATACCGTTGCGGACAAAGCTGTAGGCGGCCTCGCCGGCGAACTGCAGCTTGCCGGGAACCAGCTGCTGCTTCCGCGACGCAACCACAAAGAATGTAGCGATAATGACAACCGACAGGATTACCAGCAGCATCTGCTTGGAG
>JBKPJW010000610.1:0-16985 GCA_046730875.1 Actinomycetota bacterium
GCCGAGCCCGACCCCGTGCGGTTGTTCCGCGAACTCGTGCTCCGCGACGGGCCGGCACTGCTGGCGGGCTTCGTGCGCGAACGCTCGGGAGGCTGAGCCGGGCCGCCAAGGTCGTCGAAGTCGCCGGAAGCGCCCGAGGACGCCGGAAGGAAACGGCGGTTTCGCACGCTTCCGGCGAACTCGGGATCCTGCTGCGGCAGCCTAAAGCGGGCTGGGCTGCGGCAGGCAGCGGCGGTTAGCGACCGGCGAGCAGCCCGTGCACGACGGCGGCCACGGGCCCGGCCTGGGCCCGCTGCCAGCCCGCGCCCGCCCACAGGTTCAGGCGCTCCGGGTCACCGGCTGCGGCGGCCGCGGCCCGCAGCGGAGCCGTCAGGTGGTGGACGGCCGGGTAGGCAACCGGCGCCTCGGGGTGGTCGCGGACGAATTCGTTCTCCAGGGCCCGCGCCTGCCGGCCGGTGAAGGCGCGTGTCAGCCGGGTACGGGTGAAATGCGGATCCGCCAGGGCGTCCTTGTGCAGCTGCCTCGCGCCGCTTTCGTCCGTGCGCAGGAAGGCGGTGCCGATCTGGGCTGCTGCAGCCCCCGTGCGGAGCACCGCGTCGAGCCCGGCCGCGTCCATGATGCCGCCCGCGGCCACCAGCGGGAGGTCGACGGCGGACCGCACCTCCGCGAGCAGCTCCGCCGTCGTGCCCGCCATAGTCCCGCCAGGCTGTGCCCCGCCCGGCTGTGTCCCCGACGCCGGAAGGAACGCCGCACTGTGTGCTCCGGCGCTCGTGTGCTGCACCACCAGGGCGTCCACGCCCTGCTCTGCTGCCTGTACGGCCTCCGCCACACCGGTCACCGTGGCAAGCACCGCCGACCCTGCCCCCTGGAGGGCGCGGACGACCTCGCGGCCGGGGAGCCCGAAGACGAAACTGACCAGCTCCACGGGATCAGCCAGCAGAACATCCACCTTTCCCTGCCATTCGTCGTCGTCATCCAGCCGCAACTGCGGTAGCTCCACACCGTAACGCCGGGCATCGGCCCGCAATTGCAGCCGGTACTCCTCGAGCTGGGCCAACACAGCCGCGGCCGGCGGCAGCTGGTCCGGGTCCGGAACGAACACATTCACGCCGAACCGTGCGCCGGAGGCCCGCGTGGTGCGGATTTCCTCCTGCATGGCAGCCACGCTCTTGTAGCCGGCCGCCAGGAAGCCAAGGCCACCGGCGCGGTGCACCGCCTCGACAAAGGCCGGGGTTGACGTTCCCCCTGCCATGGGCGCCGCGATGACGGGTGTGCCGAAAAGGTCGTGGGGCATTGCAGGCTCCTTGCAGCGATTCAGTAATCTGTTCGAGTGACTAACACTGACAAGCCGCCGGCGGCGGACTCCGTTCCATCTTCCACCACGCCAGCCGTGATCGGGCTGGACATCGGCGGCACCAAAACCCGGGGCGTCCGGTTCGAGGACGGTGCGCCCGTGGCCGACGAATCTGTGGGCAGCTCCAATGTCCAGAACGTCACCCCCGAGGAAGCCGCCTTCAACCTGGCGGAGCTCTTCGCCAGGATCGGCGGGGGAGCGGTGGCCCACGTCTACGCCGGAGCCGGCGGCATCGACACCGACGACGACGCCGCAGCGCTCGCGGCACTGATTTCCCCGCACGTGCCGGGCGCCCGGATCACGGTGGTCCACGACTCCCGGCTGCTGCTGGCCGCAGGCGGTGCCAGCACCGGCGTCGCCGTGATCGCAGGCACCGGCTCGGCCGCGTGGGGCCGGAACGGCCGCGGCGAGGAAGCCCGGGCCGGGGGCTGGGGCTACCTGCTCGGCGACGAAGGCAGCGGCTACTGGCTGGGCCGCGAGGCCGTCCGCCACAGCCTGCGGCGGATGAACCAGGGGTTCGAACCGGATGAACTCACTCAGGCGCTGCTGGTATCCTGCGGCGTGGACCACCCGAACAAGCTGATCGCGTTGTTCCACTCCGCCGCGACCGGACGCCGCTTCTGGGCCCAGCAGGCCCGGCTTGTGGTGGAAGCCGCAGACACCGGCCACACGCCCAGCCAGGACCTCATCAACCAGGCCGGGCGCGACCTCGCGGGTCTGGCCGAACAGACCGTCAGGCAGCTCGGCATCGAAGGGCCCGTCATCCTGGGAAGCGGCCTTGGCATGAACGTGCCACGGCTGCAGGCTTCCTTCCGCGCGGCGCTGGCGGCCGCCGGCATCACGGACGTCCGTGTCCTGGAGCAGGAGCCGGTCTTCGGGGTGCTCCAGCTGGTGTCGGAACAGGAGTAGGCCGGAGGCAATAACCGGCTACTACGCTGGAGTGATGAGCATGCAATTCGATACCAGGCCCGCCGCCTACGCCGTCATCATCCGCAAATCCGAAATCCTCCTGGCGTACTGGAAGCAGGACGGACGCGAGGGCTGGACGCTGCCAGGCGGCGGCCTGGACCTGGCCGAGCATCCGGTTGACGGGTGCCGTCGGGAGATCCACGAGGAAACCGGCTACGACGCCGAGATAGGCGCCATGCTGGGGATCGACGTCGGGCACTGGCCTGCCGAGGTCCGGCTCGACGGCGGCGAGCGGGACTTCCAGTCGCTCCGGCTCGTCTATGAGGCGACGATTACTGGCGGAGAGCTGCGCCACGAGGTGAACGGGAGCACCACTCACGCGGCCTGGATTCCGCTGGACAGCGTGGGGGAGCTGAACCGGGTTTCGCTGGTGGATGCCGGACTGCGCCTGTACCGCGAGCGCCCGCTGAACGGAAAAATTTCCGGCTAAATCGCTAGCCAGGGGCGGGCACCTTGGCTATTCTGAACAAACCGCCGGGAGCAAGCCCGGCCGGCAAACGATGGGGAGGTGGAAGCAATGAAGGCGATATTTCTGAGCGCGCAGCGCACCGATTCAGGCCATGTCATTACTCCTGCCCCGTCCCACGGCGCAGCCTAGCCATTCCACGCTAGCCTCCGCGCACGCCCGGCAACACAAGCCGCAACGCCGCGCTTGCGCCGCACCCCGGGGCCCCATCAAAGGGTTTTCGTTGACCATTCATGCTGCTTCTCCGGGTGCCGGTGGCGCCCACTCCAACAATCCGTCAGTACTCAATGCATCCCCGCCTTCAGAGACGCACGGTCCCTCGGGTCCTGTCCGCTACGGCTACACCGCCGGCATCGCGGCACGGTTCGCGGCCCATCCGGTGCCGGGAGGCCTCCGGCCTGGCCGCGTCATCCGGGTGGACCGCAACCTCGTCCTGGTGGCCGACGGCGACGGCACCGCCCACCTGCCCTACCCCCGCGGCGGCGACCGTCCCGCCACGGGGGACTGGGTCTGGCTGGGCTCGAACGAGGCGGGGGAGCCCGCCATCGTGGGCACGCTGCCGCGCCATTCGGAACTGAGCCGCAAGCGTGCCTTCGAGTCCTCCTCCGAGGCGCAGGTCCTGGGCACCAACGTGGACGTCGTCGGGATCGTTGTTCCGGTGGATCGTCCGCTCACGCACAACCGGCTGGAACGGACGCTCGTCGCGGCCTGGGACTCCGGTGCCACGCCACTGGTGATCATCACCAAGGCGGACCTCGCGAACCTCGCGGACGACGTCGTCGGGACGGTCGTGCGCCAGGGGGCCGGCGTCGACGTCGTCACCACCTCTGCCGAGCACGGCGACGGCCTCGAGGAACTGCTCGGTCATCTGCCGCCCGGCGGCACCCTCGTGCTACTGGGTCCCTCGGGCGCCGGCAAATCAACGCTCATCAATGCCCTCGCCGGCGTTGCAGTGCAGGAGACCGGGGCAGTCCGCGCGGGCGACGGCAAAGGCCGGCACACCACCACGTCCCGCGAACTGGTTCCCCTGCCCGGTGGCGCCGTCCTGATGGACACGCCGGGGGTCCGCGGCTTCGGGATTTTCGACGCCGAGGACGGAATGGGGGAGATGTTTGGCGACCTCGAGGAACTCTTCGGGCAATGCCGCTTCTCGGACTGCGCGCACAGCCGGGAGCCCGGCTGCGCGGTCCAGGCCGCGCTCGCCGACGGCACCCTGGAGGACCGGCGCTGGGCCAGCTACCTGAAGCTGCAGCGCGAACTCGCCGCCCTGGCCCGCCGCCACGACGCCGCCGCACGGCGGGCCTACCAGCGTGAATGGCACCAGAAAATTGCCGTGGCGGGCAAGAGCCAGCGGTCGGCCGAACGGGAGAGCCATGAGAACGCACTCGACCGCGGTACACAGAAGGGCGGTGCAAAAAACCGCGGTACGAAGAATAGCGGTACGAAGAATGCTGGTGGTGCAAGGAGCGGCCGCGGCAGTACGGGCGGTCACAGCGGTGCCAAGGGCGGTCGGGCCAGCTGAAGCCAGGCAGTGGCGGTCCACCGATGGGCGCCGCAACGGTCCGGGTGGCGCGCCGGGAGCATTTCCGGCGTGCCACCCATCCGAAATCGTTGTGCTTCCGAAGCCTTATGGGAGCCGCGGCGCCGCTGACATTGTCCAAGGCGCTGGTTAGTCTAAGTCCTAACTGCTTTCTGGCCAGCACACTGATGAAAAGTTGGCTGGCCCCTTTCGATGCCGCCGCCAACAGTTAGGTAAGCCCGGAAATGGCCGAAGCCATGATCGAGTTCCAGAACGTCACGAAGCAGTACCAGGGCGGTCAGGCCGCCGTTGACGGGCTGACCATGTCCATCGACAAGGGCGCCATCACGGTCTTCGTCGGACCTTCCGGCTGCGGCAAGACCACCTCCCTGCGGATGATCAACCGCATGGTCGAGCCCACATCCGGCACCATCACCGTCGACGGGAAAGACGTCACCTCTGTGCCGGCCTCCCAGCTGCGGCGGTCCATGGGCTACGTCATGCAGTCCTCCGGGCTGATGCCGCACCGCTCCGTGCTGGACAACATCGCCACCGTTCCCCGCCTCAACGGGGTGTCCAAGGCGGATGCCCGCAAGCGCGCCCAGGAACTGCTCGACGTCGTCGGGCTGGCCTCCGCCCTGGGCAAGCGGTACCCCTCCGAGCTCTCGGGCGGCCAGCAGCAGCGCGTCGGCGTGGCGCGGGCCCTCGCGGCCGATCCTCCCGTGCTGCTCATGGATGAGCCCTTCAGCGCCGTGGACCCCGTGGTCCGCGATGAACTCCAGAAGGAGCTGCTGCGGCTCCAGCACGACCTCGCCAAGACCATCGTCTTCGTCACCCATGACATCGACGAGGCCACCGTCCTGGGCGACAAGGTGGCCGTGTTCGCCGTCGGCGGCAAGCTGGCGCAGTACGCCGCCCCGGAGGAGATCCTGCGGGCTCCGGCCAACGAGTTCGTGGCCGCCTTCGTGGGCCGTGACCGCGGGTTCCGGCACCTGGCGTTCAGCCCCTCAGACGGTGTCACCATCCACCCGGTCCGTACCGTCACCCCCGAACAGCTGCGGCAGGAGGGCAGCACCGAGGACTGGCAACTGGTGGTCGACGGCGCGCTCCGTCCCGTGGGCTGGGCAGCCCCCCGCGGTTTCACCGGAGCCGGTGCGGCGGCGGTTCCCGGCGGCTCCCTGTTCCGCAAGGGAGACACGCTCCGCCGGGCCCTGGACGCGGCCCTGTCCTCGCCGTCGGGCCTCGGTGTCGCCGTCGACGACGACGGCCGGGTAGCAGGCGTGATCGCCGCCGCCGAAGTCCTGGCCGTGATCGAGTCAGACCGCAGCGTCAGGCACGGAGGGCTCTGATGGAGTGGTTCCTGGCCAACAGCCAAGAGGTCTTTACGCTCGCCGGCCAGCACCTCGTCCTCGCCATCCTGCCAATGGTGTTCGGGGTCCTCATTGCCGTCCCGCTGGCGCAGTTTGCCCGGCAGAGCCGCGGGCTCCGGTCTGTCGTGCTCACTGGGTCCTCGCTGCTATACACGATCCCCTCCCTGGCGCTCTTCATTATTCTGCCGACCATCCTCGGAACCCGGATCCTTGATCCGGTCAACGTGGTCGTGGCCCTGACCATTTACGCCGTCGCCCTGCTGGTGCGCGCCACATTGGATGCCTTCGACTCGGTGGACGAGGACCTTCGGCAGGCCGCCGTCGCCATGGGATTCAAACCGTTCGCCCGCTTCATGCAGATCGACCTGCCGCTGTCTTTGCCGGTGCTGTTCGCCGGGCTCCGGGTGGTCTCCGTCAGCAACATCTCGCTGGTCAGCGTCGCTGCACTGCTCGGCATCGGCAACCTCGGAATGCTCTTCACCTCCGGCCTGCAACGAGATTTCGTCACCGAAGTGGTGGTGGGCATCATCGCCATCCTGATCCTCGCGCTGCTGATGGACGGCGTCCTGGTCCTGCTCGAGCGGCTGCTGACGCCCTGGACCCGCGCCTCCGCGCCGGCCGGAGCCGCAAAACCCGGTGCCGGTGACGAGGCCGCCGGTGACGAAGCGGCCGGGCCGCAGGATGCGGCGCGCCGCTTCTCGGAGGCCAAGGCAGGGGGAGCATCATGAGCAACGTCGCCACGGACACCTTCGACTGGCTCACCGATCCCGCAAACTGGTCCGGCAGCGCCGGAATCCCGGTGCGGCTGGCCGAACACCTGCTTTACACAGGCCTGGTGATGCTGATCGCCACCGCCATCGCCGTCCCCATCGGCCTCTACGTGGGCCACACCGGCCGCGGGCGGGTGGCCATCGTGGCCCTCGCCGGCGCGCTCCGTGCCCTGCCCACCCTCGGCCTGCTCACCCTGTTCGTCCTGCTCGCCGGCATCGGATTGATGCCGCCGATCTGGGCCCTCGTGATCCTGACTGTCCCGCCCCTGCTGGCCGGCACTTACGCCGGGATCTCCAGCGTGGACCGGAATGTGGTGGATGCCGCCCGCGCCATGGGCATGACTGAGCTGCAGGTGCTGTTCCGTGCGGAATTCCCGAACGGGCTGCCCGTGATGTATGGCGGGTTCCGGACCGGGGTGCTCCAGGTTATTGCGACCGTCTCGGTGGTGGCCTACATCAACCTGGGCGGCCTGGGCCGCTACCTCTTCGACGGACTGGTGCTCTCCGACTTCCCGCAAATGCTCGGCGGGTCCCTGCTGATCGCGGCCCTGGCGATCACCATTGACCTTGTCCTTGCCCTGATTCAGAGGCTGTTCCTGTCACAGGGCGCCTCGTCCCAGCCGAACCGCAGCCAGCAGGCTGCGGTTGATCTCACAGACCCCGTACTCGCGGGGACTGTTGTTCAAGGAGGTAAGTCATGAAGGAATCCCGCCAACGAGCCCTCGGGAGGCGCGCATTCGGTGCCGTGGCCGCCGGCGTCGGCCTGGCCATGGCCCTGTCTGCCTGCGGAGGCTCATCCAACCCGCTGAGCTCGACCCCGGCCAGCAGCGGTGCCGCTTCCGGTTCCGGCGGTGCCCTGGTGATCGGCTCCGCCGATTTCCCCGAGAGTCAGATCCTGGCGGAGGTCTACGCCGGTGCGCTGAACGCCGCGGGTGTCACGGCCAGCACCAAGCCGAACATCGGCTCGCGCGAGGTCTACCTGAAGGCAGTCCAGGACGGCTCGGTGGATGTTGTTCCGGACTACAGCGGCAACCTGCTGCTGTACGTAGACAAGGAGGCCACCGAGGTCTCCGCAGAGGACATCGCCAAGGCCCTCCCCGCCAAGCTCCCACAGGGCCTGGCCGTGCTGGATGCCTCCAAGGCCGAGAACAAGGACGCCATGGTGGTGACGAAGGCCACGGCCGAGAAATACCAGCTGAAGTCCATCGAGGATATGGGGAAGGTCTGCAGCGAGCTTGTGATCGGCGCCCCGGCGACCTTCGCCGAGCGTGCCTACGGGCTGCCCGGGCTGGCGAAGAACTACAACTGCGTGCCGAAGAAACTTGAGCCGTTCAGCGACGGCGGCGGCGCCGTCACGCTCAAGGCGCTGCTCTCGGACCAGGTCCAGGTGGCGGACATCTACACCACCACCCCGTCCATCCCGGACAACGACCTCGTAGTGCTGGAGGACCCGAAGAACAACTTCATCGCCCAGCAGGTCCTGCCGCTCTACAACACGGCCAAGATGACGGACCAGGCCAAGGAAGCCCTGAACGGCGTGTCCAAGGTCCTCACCACGGAGGACCTCATCAACCTCAACCGTGCCGTCAGCGGTAGCCAGAAGCAGAACCCGAAAGACGCTGCCGAGGCATGGCTGAAGGAGAAGGGCATCGTCAAGCAGTAACCGGAACGGCGGAACGCGGCGGCAACGTCCTGCGGCGGGTCCGCCGACTGCGGACAGGTGACGAGCCGACGACGCCGGTGTCCGGGCCCTTGGGGCCGGGCACCGGCGTTGTTGTTACTGCCGGCTTGGCGTGTGAGTCATGTCTCAGCGGAAGTACATCCGCCATATGGCATATTTGATGAATGGCAGAATTCAAGCAGTCCACCAAGCTTCATAATGTCCTTTACGACATCCGTGGACCGATTCTTCAGGCCGCCCAGCAGATGGAGGCGGAGGGTCACCGGATCCTCAAACTGAACATCGGAAACCCGGCCCCCTTCGGGTTTGAAGCGCCGGACGCGATTCTGGTGGACATGATCCGCCACCTGCCGCATGCCCAGGGCTACAGCGACTCGCGCGGCATATTCTCCGCACGCACCGCCGTCTCGCAGTACTACCAGACCCGCGGGATCCAGAACATCCACGTCGATGACGTCTATCTCGGCAACGGGGTCAGCGAACTCATCACCATGTCGCTCATGGCGCTGCTCGACGACGGCGACGAGGTCCTCATCCCCACGCCGGACTACCCGCTGTGGACCGCCTCCGTTGCCCTGGCCGGCGGCAAGCCCGTGCACTACCTCTGTGATGAGGACACGGGCTGGCAGCCGGACCTCGAGGACATGGAGGCCAAGATCACCCCGCGCACCAAGGGCATCGTGATCATCAATCCGAACAATCCCACGGGCGCGGTGTATCCGGAAGCGACGCTGAAAAAGATCGTCGCCCTCGCCGAGCAGCACGGCCTTGTGCTCTTCGCCGACGAAATTTACGAGAAGATCCTCTACGAGGACGCTGTGCACGTGAACCTCGCCGCGCTCACCGGCGACGACGTCCTGTGCCTGACCTTCAGCGGGCTCTCCAAGGCCTACCGGGTCTGCGGGTTCCGGGCCGGCTGGATGGCCATCTCGGGGCCGAAGAAGGACGCCGCGGACTACCTCGAGGGCATCAACCTGCTCGCCAACATGCGCCTCTGCGCGAATGTGCCGGCCCAGCATGCCATCCAGACTGCCCTCGGCGGGTATCAAAGCATCAATGACCTGATCCTGCCCGGCGGACGCCTCCTGGAGCAGCGGAACAAGGCCTACGACATGCTCAACGCCATCCCCGGTGTCAGTACGCAACAGGCCCGCGGAGCCATGTACCTGTTCCCGAAGCTGGACCCCGAGGTCTATCACATCCGCGACGACGAAAAATTCGTGCTGGACCTCCTCCGCGAACAGAAGATCCTCCTGTCCCACGGAAGGGCGTTCAACTGGGTCCGGCCGGACCACTTCCGGATGGTGACACTGCCGAACGTCAAGGATCTCGAGGAAGCAATAAACCGGATGGCGGACTTCCTGAGCCGGTACAAGGGGAACTAGGCTTCGGTCAGCAGCGCAACGGGGCTCCTGCCCCGGCCGACTGCAGCTGCGCCAACCGGAAAGAGGCATTGATGGCAGATTCCGCGACATTCGATGACCACCCCTCGAAGCTCCTGAAGGCCGGGAAGAACTTCAGCCTGGAGAACCTCGACCCAGGCTCGACGCCCGGCTTCGACGGACAGAAAGTCGACGGTGAGCTGCTGCTGGAGGAGCTGGACGACAAACTTGCCCAGCTCCAGGAGCAACTCTTCGCCGAATCCCGGTATGGGGGAAGCAAACGGCTCCTGCTGATCCTGCAGGGCATGGACACGGCAGGCAAGGGCGGAATCGTTACCCACGTCATGGGCTCGATGAATGCGCATGGTGTTCAGCTGAAGACCTTCAAGGCCCCCACCCCGGAGGAAAAGTCGTACGACTTCCTGTGGCGGATTGAGAAGGAAGTGCCGGCGGCCGGGATGGTGGGCGTCTTCGACCGCTCCCACTATGAGGACGTCCTGATCCACCGCGTCCACCGCTGGGCCAGCCCCGAAGAACTCGAGCGCCGCTACCAGGCCATCAACGAGTTTGAGGCCCGACAGACCGCGGCCGGGACCAAGATCATCAAGGTCATGCTGCACATCAGTCGCGACGAGCAGAAGGAACGGCTCCTGGCCCGGCTGGACAACCCCGCCAAAATTTGGAAGTACAGCACCACGGACCTGAAGGAACGCGCCTTCTGGCCTGACTATATGGACGCCTACCAAAAGGCCATCGACAAGACCAACACCGAGCTGGTCCCGTGGTATGTGGTGCCGGCCAACAAGAAGTGGTACGCCCGCATCGCCGTGCAGCAACTCCTTCTGGAAGCCCTCGAAGGTCTGGACCTGCAGTGGCCGGTTCCGGACTTCGACGTCGATATGGAACGCGAACTGGTGCAGCGGTCCTGAACCGCACAGCCCTGAACCGCACAGCCCTGAACCGCACAGGCGCCTAGCTTTGCTCCGCCGCGTGGTCACGGGCCGCGGCGAGCCGCTTGCGGGCGCCTTCCAGCCACTGTTCGCAGCGCTTGGCCAGGGCCTCGCCGCGTTCCCACAGCGCGAGCGATTCCTCCAGGCTCGCGCCGCCGGCCTCGAGCTTCGCCACGACGCCCACCAGTTGCTCGCGGGCGTCCTCGTAGCTGAGGGCCTCGATGTCGGCGTTCGGGGTTGTTTCTGCTGCCATGTGGGTGCTCCTAAGGTTGTGCGGTTTTGCGGCGGCCGTCGCTGGCCGCGGCCGCCTGTTGCGGCGTTGCGCGACGGGCTGTGCCTGCGACGGGATGTGGGTGAAGTGTCGTGGACTCGGTTGTGATTCTCTGCGTTACTCCTCGGCGGGCTCCTGGCCACCGGTGGACTGCGCGGTGAACCGGCCGCCGGCCACGCGTACCGTGAGATCGGTACCGGAGGGGGCCTGCGAGGGGTGGCGCACCACGTCCCGGCGGGTCCCTGGGGCGGTTCCGGCTTCGGCGAGCTGGACCACCGCGTATCCGCGATCCAGCGTCTGCTGCGGCGAGAGCGAACGCACCTGCGCCTTGAGGTGGACCAGTTGGTCCGCGGCCCGCACCACAGCAGTGCTGATGGCTGAGTGGGAGCGGACCTTGAGCCGTTCGACGTCGTCGTGGCGCTGGGTGATCATGACATCGGGGGACAGCAGTACCGGGCGGGACCGCAGGGACGCCAACCGGTCGATTTCGCGTTCCACGAGCCGGGTGACTCCTCGCCGGAGGTGATCACGTGCCTGCCGGACCCGCGCGAACTCCTCTGCAACATCCGGAACGATTCTCTTCGCGGCGTCGGTGGGAGTCGAAGCCCTGAGGTCCGCGACGTCGTCAAGGATGGGCCGGTCCGCTTCGTGGCCGATCGCGCTCACCACGGGCGTGGAGGCGCCCGCGACGGCGCGGATGAGCTCCTCGCTGCTGAAGGGCAGCAGGTCCTCCAGGGCGCCTCCTCCGCGGGCGATGACGATGACGTCGACATCGGGGCGGGCGTCGAGCTCCCGCAACGCGGCGATCATCTGGGCTACGGCCGTGTTGCCCTGGACCGCGACCTCGCGGATTTCGAATTCAACAGCCGGCCAGCGCAGGGCCGCGTTGCGCAGCACATCCTTTTTGGCGTCGGAGTCGCGGCCGGTAATCAACCCGATCCGGTGCGGGAGCAGCGGGAGCCGTTTCTTGCGGGAATCTGCAAAGAGCCCTTCGGCGGCGAGGGCGTGGCGCAGCCGCTCGATCCTCGCCAGAAGATCGCCCAGCCCCACAGGGCGAATGTCCTTCACCGACATGTTCAACCGGCCGGTCTTGAGCCAGAATTCGGCCTTGATCAATGCCACAACCCGGGATCCGCGCTCCAGCGCAATGTCCTGGCGGTCCAGCACGGTAGTCCAGACAGAGGCAGGCAAGGAAATTTCGGCGTCGATGTCCCGCAGGGTCAAGTACGCATTGCTGCCCCGCCGGTTTAACTCGATGACCTGCCCCTCGACCCACGCCGAGGGAGCACGGTCGATATGCATCTTGAGCTTCTGGGACAGCAACTGCAGCGGCCAGGGGTTGTCGGGGCTGGTTTGCGCCGCGGTGGCCGGTAGCGTGGTGGCCGCCGCCGCCTCCTCAGACATGCGTGGGCTCCGTGGCGGAGAGTGCCTCGTGGAGTGCCTTGTGCATATGCGTGCGTGTCCTTTGCCCGGGCGGGGCTGCCGGCAGCCCGTTCCCCGGCGGGTGGGACCGGCCGGCAGCCGGAAGTTGTCTCTTTCAACTCTATCCATAGCTCTATCACCCGGGTCCGACTTTTCTGGCCACACCCGGACCCACTTAGGATGGGAGGCAGCCAACGACCCTAGGAATCCCTTGCGCACTTTTGTCTCCGCCGCTGCCGTCCTGATCGGGCTTCTGATGGCCGCAGTCGCCGTTCCAGCCATGTGGGTGGACCGGAACATCGTCCAGGAAGAGGGCTTCGTTGTCCTGACCGCGCCGCTGGGCAAGGATCCGGCGTTCCAGCAGCGACTGGCCACTGCAGCCGTCGATAGCCTGGTTTCCGGCTCCCAGATCCCCGAAGGCCTCATCGAGCTTGCCCGGCCGGTCCTGAACAGCGCGACCCAATCACTCAGCGGACTGCCCGGCTACGCCGACGCCTGGGCGGAGACCCTGCGCAGGAGCCACCGCCTCACGTTTGCCGACCCCAGCACGCTGCCGCCGGAAGCTGCGACCGCCTCCTCGCTCACCTTGGACGTTGCTCCACTTGTGGGGCTGGTCGCACAGCAGATCTCTGAGGCGACCACCCTGCCATTGGAAGCGCCCGGCCAAGTGCTGATCCACATCGGGCAGTCCGACCTGCGCCAGCTCATTGAACGCGTGTCCGCTTACGCCCCGATGGGCTACGCCCTTGCCGTCGGCGCGGGGATTGCCTTTCTCCTGGCGTTCGTTGCAGCCCGCCGCCGGTGGACCGTTCTGGTCGGCATGGGCGTTGGAGCGCTGGTGCTTGCCGCGGTGTGGAAACTGGCCAGCGACGCCGCTGCCGCCGCGGTCGTGGCGACCTCGAGCGGCGACGACGTGGCGGAACTCTTCAAGAGCGAGTTTGTCGCCGCGTGCTCGGCCAGCTTCGGGCAGTGGATTGTTGCTGCGGCGGTCGCAGGGGCGGCCCTGCTGGTTACTGGCGTTGCTGTCCGCGTGGCCGGGGGGCGCAAACGGGTCAACATTGAACACCGGTAGCATGGGAGCATGACCATCACCGCTGTTTCCGTTCCGATGCCCTCCGTACCGCGCCGGCGGCGTTCACCGGAAGACGTCCTGGCGGCGGCCCCTGTTGACGGTCCCAAAAAGGTCCTGCTGGCGGCCCCGCGCGGGTACTGTGCCGGCGTTGACCGCGCAGTCATTGCGGTGGAAAAGGCGCTGGAGCACTATGGCCCGCCGGTCTACGTCCGCAAACAGATCGTCCACAACGTGCATGTGGTCAGTTCCCTGGAGGAAAAGGGCGCCATCTTCGTTGACGAGACGGATGAGGTCCCCGAGGGCGCCCTGGTGATCTTCTCCGCCCACGGCGTCTCACCCGCGGTCGTCCAGTCTGCCGAGGACCGCGGACTGCGGACCATCGACGCCACCTGCCCCCTCGTGACCAAGGTGCACAAAGAGGCAGTGCGCTTCGCGAAGGACGACTTCGACATCCTGCTGATCGGCCACGACGGCCACGAGGAAGTCGAAGGTACCGCCGGCGAGGCCCCCGAACACATCCAGATCATCAACGGCCCGCACGAGGTCGACAAGGTCACGGTCAGGGACCCGGAGAAGGTTATCTGGCTCTCGCAGACGACCCTGAGCGTGGACGAAACCATGGAAACGGTCCGCCTGCTCAAGGAGCGGTTTCCCACCCTGCAGGACCCGCCCAGCGACGACATCTGCTACGCCACCACCAACCGCCAGGTGGCCATCAAGAAGATCTCACCCCAGGCGGAACTGGTGATCGTGGTGGGATCCGCGAATTCGTCGAACTCCGTCCGCCTCGTGGAGGTGGCACTGGAATACGGTGCCAAGGCCTCCTACCGCGTCGACTTCGCCAACGAGGTCGACGAGGCCTGGTTCGAAGGTGTCGCCACGGTGGGCGTGACCTCGGGGGCCTCGGTCCCGGAAGTCCTTGTCAAGGACGTGCTGCGGCTCCTGGCGGACTACGGCTATGGATCGGTCGAGGAAGTCGTCACCGCCGAGGAAGACCTCCTCTTCTCCCTGCCGAAGGAGCTGCGGGCCACCCTGAAGCAGGCCGGCGACGTCACCCGCGCCCTCGGCGGACGCGGCACCCGCCCGACGCAGTCCTAGGCTGCGGCGGTAGCCCGGCTCTGCGCCGCCCTGGGCCCTGCGAGCAGCCCTAGGCTGCCGACTCCTCGGACTCGTCGCGGGGCTGCAGTTCCGGGGCCGCAACCGCCCGCGGGGTGACGTCAACAGCCGGGGGAGTGGCCAGGCCGGCCGCCTCCAGGGAGTTGAGCTTCCGGGCGGTGGGCAGGACCCGGGCCTCAAGGGTCCCGACCATCGAGTTGTACCGCTCCACCGAGGTCTTCAGCGAGGACCCCAGCTTGGTGACGTTCTCGCCCAGGGTGCCCATCCGGTCGTAGAGCTGCCGGGCGAGCTCGAAGAGTTCCCGCGCACTGTCCGTCAACACATCCTGCCGCCACGTGAACGCCACGGACTTCAGCACCGCCAGCAGGGTCCCCGGGGAGGCCAGGACCACATTCTTGGACAGGGCATAGTCCAGCAGGGCAGGGTCCGCCGAGAGGGCGGCCGCCAGTATGGACTCCGCCGGCAGGAAACACACCACCAACTCCGGTGAGTTGCCGGGGATGTCCCAGTACTTCTTGCTGCCCAGCGCATCCACGTGGGCCTTGAGGGCCTTGGCATGGGCGGCGAGGTGGGCCTGCTGGCTCCCGGGCAGCTGCGGAGGCTGCTGACCGGCCGGGGCCGCGCCGAGCTCCTGGGCGGCGAGATACGACGCCAGGGGAACCTTCGCGTCGACGACGAGCTGCTTGTCACCGGGCAGCTGCACCACGAGGTCGGGCCGGAGGCTGCCGGTCGGACCGGAGTTGTGGGCAGGGCCGCTGTGGACCTGTTCGTGGAAATCGACGTGCCGCAGCATGCCTGCTGCCTCGACCACCCGGCGCAGCTGGACCTCGCCCCACTGGCCGCGTGCGCTGTTGGAGCGCAGGGCTGACTCCAGCGCATGCGTGGACCGCAGCAGTTGCTCATCGGACAGGCGCGCTTCCTGCAGCTGCTGCGCGAGCTGTCCGTACTGCTCCAGCCTGTCGCGTTCCAGCAGGGACACCTGGTGCTGCACGGCGTTGAGTTTCTCCGCCACAGGAGCCAGCGCACGGAGCACACTGCCGTCCTGGTTCCGGGACTCGCCCAGCTCCCTGTTCTGGGCCGCGAGAAGCCGCCTCTCGGCGTCGGCGGCGGCGAACTGCGCGTTCACCTCGGACAGCCGCGCCGAGACGCCGTCGAAGTCCTGTTCCACGGCGACGTAGCGCCGGCGGAGCAGAACGTAGACGATGGCGGCGCCCACGACGGCACCTGTAAGCAGCATGAGCAGGGCAAGAATCAGTGAAAAAGCTTCCATGACCTCACTGTGGCACGCCCCTGTGACAGTTTTGGCCGCGACGCCCGGGAGGGCCCGGAATGCGGCCGGACAGGCCCGGATCTGCACCCCAGCCGCCTCAGGACCTGCCGGTAGGAATGCGGGCGCCGGACCGTTCCGGCCGCCGCCCGCTACCGTCAACCGGCCGCCGACCCGGCCGCCGCAGCGATCGCCGGTGGGTGCGGGTAGAATATATGCTCGTGGCACTTACTATTGGCATCGTCGGACTGCCCAACGTCGGCAAATCAACTCTTTTCAACGCACTGACCCGCAATCAGGTCCTCGCAGCGAACTACCCGTTCGCCACGATCGAGCCCAACATCGGCGTCGTGAACCTGCCGGATGCCCGGCTTGAAAAGCTGGCCGGCATCTTCGGCTCCGCGCGCCTGCTGCCCGCAGCGGTGTCCTTCGTGGACATCGCCGGCATCGTCAAGGGCGCCTCCGAGGGCGAGGGCCTGGGCAACCAGTTCCTCGCCAATATCCGCGAGGCCGAGGCCATCGCGCAGGTCGTGCGCGTGTTCGATGACCCGGACGTCATCCACGTCGACGGCAAGGTCGATCCCCGCTCCGACATGGAGACGATCAACACCGAGCTGATCCTGGCCGACCTGCAGACCATCGAAAAAGCCATCCCCAGGATCGAAAAAGAAGTCAAGATCAAGAAGCGGGAGGCAGCCGAACTGGCAGCCATCCTGGCCGCGCAGGCCGTGCTGGAACGCGGCGACACCATCTTCTCGTCCATCAAGAGCGACAAGCTGGAGATGGAGCACCTCAAGGAACTCGGCCTGCTCACGGCCAAGCCTTTCATCTACGTCTTCAACGCCGACGAGGGGATCCTGGGCAGCCCGGAGAAGCAGGCGGAACTGCGCGCACTCGTCGCCCCGGCAGACTCAATCTTCCTGGACGCCAAGCTCGAATCCGACCTGGTCGAGCTCGACGAGGCAGAAGCCCGCGAAATGCTGGAATTGAACGGCCAGGATGAATCCGGGCTGGACCAGCTGGCCCGCGTCGGCTTCCACACCCTCGGGTTGCAGACGTTCCTCACCGCCGGGCCGAAGGAGGCCCGGGCCTGGACCATCAAGCAGGGCTGGACGGCGCCACAGGCGGCGGGCGTCATCCACACGGACTTCCAGCGCGGGTTCCTCAAGGCCGAGGTCGTCTCGTTCGCCGACCTGGTCGAAGCCGGCTCCATGGCCGAGGCGAGGGCCCGGGGCAGGGTGCGGATCGAGGGCAAGGACTACGTCATGCAGGACGGCGACGTGGTCGAGTTCAGGTTTAACGTATGACGTTATTGACGCCAGGCGTTATGCTCGACCCGTGATCCGCTCGTTCGGGGCGGCGCGACCGAGCAACTC
>JBKPJW010000611.1:0-2250 GCA_046730875.1 Actinomycetota bacterium
CGCTGTAGGACCTGCCGGTGGCGCCCGGGCCGCCCTTGAACAAGGTGTCCCCGGTGAAGACCGTGGCTTCCTCCTCGAGGTGGAAGCACGTGGATCCCGGCGAGTGGCCCGGGGTGTGGATGGCGCGCAGGGTCGCCCCGCCCACCTGGAACGCGTCACCGTCGGCGAGGTGGCGGTCCGGGGTGACGCCGGGATAGACCTGTTCCCAGAGCATCAGGTCGTCAGGTCATCACGCACTCGTCGTCGTTTCCCACGATCCAGACGTTGTTGTCCACGTCCCAGGTGCCGCCGTCGAGCGAAAACGTCCCCGAGGTGACCAGGTTCTCGATGGTGACGCTCATGCGGACGCCGCCACTGAAGCGCCGGCAGCGGCCGGGCGGATTTCAACCACGGAACGCAGGACCTTGCCCTCGTGCATTTTACCGAAGGCCTCCTCCACCTGGTCGATGGTGATGCGCTCGGTGACGAAGGCGTCCAGGTCCAGGTTGCCCAGCTTGTAGTGCTGGACCAGCATCGGGAAGTCGCGGGACGGCAGGCAGTCGCCGTACCAGGAGGACTTCAGCGACCCGCCGCGGCCGAAGACATCCAGCAGCGGCAGCTCCAGCAACATGCTCGGCGTCGGAACGCCCACCAGCACCACTCGGCCCGCGAGGTCGCGCGCATAGAACGCCTGCTTGTACGTTTCGGGGCGCCCCACCGCTTCAATCACGACGTCGGCGCCGTGGCCGCCGGTCAGCGCCCGGATGGCCTCTACCGGGTCTTCCTTGCTGGAGTCCACGCCGTGGGTGGCGCCGAGGGATCGGGCCATTTCCACCTTGTTGGCGTCGATGTCCACCGCGATGATCGTCGTTGCGCCGGCCAGCTTGGCGCCGGCGATCGCGGCGATGCCCACGCCGCCGCAGCCGATGACGGCAACGGATTCGCCCCGCTTGACCTCACCGGTGTTGATGGCGGCGCCGATGCCGGCCATCACTCCGCAGCCGAGCAGCCCGACGGCGGCGGGATCGGCGTCGTCGTCAACCTTGGTGCACTGCCCGGCGGCGACGAGGGTCTTCTCGGCGAAGGCGCCGATGCCCAGCGCGGGCGCGAGCTCCGTGCCGTCCTCAAGGGTCATCTTCTGCGTTGCGTTGTGGGTGTTGAAACAGTATTGCGGTTGTCCCTTGGCACAGGCGCGGCATTCTCCGCACACGGCGCGCCAGTTCAGGATCACGCGGTCCCCGGGAGCCACTTCGGTGACGTCCGGGCCGACGGCGCTGACCACGCCGGTGGCCTCATGGCCCAGCAGGATGGGGAAATCGTCAGTGATTCCGCCCTGCTTATAGTGGAGGTCAGTGTGGCAGACGCCGCAGGTCAAAATGTCCACGAGCGCCTCACCGGGTCCGGGATCCGGCACGAGGATGTTCTCGACCGAAACAGGGGCATTCTTTTCCTTGGCAATGACCGCTCTGACTTTATGAACCATGATTCCAGTGTTCCTTTCCTGAGTCCCGGGGGACTTGGCGACGGGCACGCGTTGCCAATCTGGCCGTCTCGTTGCGGGTCGAAATCATCTGCCATCACTCAAAACTCCGAGGTTTTGAGGGTGACGGAACGTCCCGGACAACTTTTATAAATTGCGTATTACACAACGCGATGCACATAGCGCGTAGTTGAGAATATGGCAGTCATCGCATCGGGGTGTCAATAGATGCCCAAAAGCGGGACCTACGGGCGGGCCAGTTCGCTGATCTTTCGTTCCAGCGCCGCCCGTTCGGCCGCGTTCGAGCACAGCGCGACCGCCTGCAGCAGGGCGGTCTTTGCTTCTTCGCGCCGTCCGAGCCGTGTCAGAATCTCGCCCCTGACCGCAGGCAGCAGGTGCGAGCCGTTGAGCTCGCCCCGGGATGTGATCGCGTCGGCCAGTTCCAGCCCGGCCGCCGGACCCGACGCCATAGCCACCGCCACCGCGCGGTTCAGTTCCACAACCGGAGAGGGCGCCAGCCTCCCCAATGCCTCATAGAGGATCACGATCCGCTGCCAATCCGCCTCCGCAACCGAACCGGCCACCGCGTGGCATTCGGCGATGGAGGCCTGGAGCCCGTACGCACCGAGCCCGCGGCCGGCAGCCACGGCCCTCGCCAGGGCTGCACGGCCGCGCCGGATCGCCGACTGGTCCCACAGCCGTCGGTCCTGGTCCGCCAGGAGAACCGCCCGGCCGGACGTGTCAATCCTCGCGGGGAAGCGCGCGGCCGTCAGTTCCATCAGGGCCAGCAG
>JBKPJW010000612.1:0-1472 GCA_046730875.1 Actinomycetota bacterium
TTCCGGAACCGCTGTGGCCGGCGAAGGCTGGATCGCTGGCCCCACCGCCGGCACAACGGCCGGCGACGGCTGGGTCGTTGGCCCCGTCGCCGGCACGACGGCCGGCGACGGTCCGCCGCAGGGCGCGGCTTCTCAGGTGTCGGCCTGCACGGCTTCGGCCGCGGGCGTCTCGGCCGCCGCCCCCGACGATCAGCCGGCCCCCGGCGATCAGCCGGCCCCCGGCGATCAGCCGGCCGCAGCAGCAGACCAGCCCGGAGCGAACGAGGATCGAACCGACGCTGCGAACGGTGAGCCCGCCGCGGACGGTGACCCCGGCGCCCGGGACCTGGACCGGCGCACCCGGGCGCAGAAGCTCCTCGACGGCCTGGTCGGTGCCTGCAAGGGCGCCCTCGCCGCCGGCGCCGTCCCGGCCTCCGGCGGGCTCCGCCCCCAGGTCATGGTCACCATCGACTACCGCGACCTGCTCACCCGGCTCGGCAGCTCCGCCGATGGCACCCCGGCAACCGGCCTGGAAACCCAACCAGTGGCCCGGGCGTCCGGGCAGACCGGGGCGCTGCTCTTCACCGGACCCGTCACCGCCTCCACCATCCGGAAGATCGCCTGCGACGCCGATATCATCCCCGTCCTGCTCGGCGGCGAAGGCCGGGTCCTGGACATCGGCCGGGCCGCACGGATCTTCCCGCCCCATATCCGCAAAGCCCTCACCGCCCGCGACCGCGGCTGCGCCTTCCCCGGCTGCACCATCCCGGCGCCCTGGTGCGAGGCCCACCACATCACCTACTGGTCCCGCGGCGGAACCACCGGCACCGAGAACGGGACCCTGCTCTGCAGCCATCACCACCATCTGATCCACAAGGAACACTGGACCATCCGGCTCCGCACCGGAATCCCCTGGTTCATCCCGCCGCCGCACATCGACCCCAGACGACGCCCCCGCCGCAACCACTACTTCCGCCCCGCCGACCTCATCACTGCCGCCGCATAACCACGGCCCGGACGGCGCCAGCGGCACGCCATTACATTGCATGAGACAGGCCCAGCCGGTGACAGTGGCTCCTCATCGAGGCCGCTCCGCGGCGACCCGACGGCGGCCCCGGCAGTCCCCCCTACCGCCAGCAAATTTGCCGGCGAGACTGAGGACGGGTGCTGAGGTCCGCGTTCGGTTTCGCGGTTACGCGGGGGACGCGGAGGAGTAAGATTCCTCCCGGGGGGCGGGCCTGGAAAGGTGATAGCCATGCTCAAGGACAATCGAGTCGGTGCTGTGCTTCCGGCGGCGGACATCGCCCGGGCACGGAATTTCTACCGCGACAAGCTCGGGCTCGAACCCGAGAACGCGGACGCCGATGACAACCTGCAGTACAGGTGCGGCAGCGGAACAGGGTTCCTCGTTTACCAGACGCCCAACGCAGGCACGGCCAAGAATACGCAGATCGGTTGGGAAGTGGATGACCTGCCGGCTGCCGTTGCGGAGC
>JBKPJW010000613.1:0-2151 GCA_046730875.1 Actinomycetota bacterium
GATTCCCCTTCGCCTTCCAGGCCGCCGCCGCCTGGGCGACGCTGAAGGCGGTTTCGGTGCCCAGACGTTCGAGCCTGTGCGCGAGTTGCTGCATGCTGTTCCACTCCTCATCGAGTTGACGATCATCCTCCGGCGGATTCACGCTTAGCATACGACTAGTATATCAAATCTCGCAATTAGATATACTCGCCCCGCGCGGGGGTGCCCGCGAACTCTGCTCTTGCCCACAAGTTGGAGTTCGAAGTGCCGGCATGCCCCGGACGAGCTCTCCGTCGCGGGCAAGGAGCTGCAGGCCCCGTCCGAACTGGCCAAGGAAGTTGCCGCCACCGCCAAGAGCTGATCTCCGCTCTCTTTCGCGGTAACGGTTATGAACTACCGGTCAGCGCAGAGGCAATCCTCCAGAACCTGTCCCTCGTTTCCGATGAAATCACGCGTACTGCCGGCCAGGTGCACATCCGGCGTCGTCAAGGCTGCAGAAACAGCCTCCTCAGCGGGCGCCAAGGTGGCCGTGGTGACCACGAACCCGGGGTCCCGCCTTGCAGTTTTGGCAGACGCGGTGGTCGTCGTGCCTGCCGCGCAGAAGACGGACCACGCTTCCGGCGTTACCCGTCAGTATTCCGGCAGCCTCTTCGAACAGGTCCTGTTTGTTCTCACCGAATCCATTTTTCAGACCCTCTGGAATGACACCGACGCGCCGGCAGAAGCACTCTGGCTTCGGCACGCAAACCTGGAATAGATTTCCGCCCAGAACACCACGCAAGACTAGAGAAAGAGAAACACTATGAAGCTTCAGGTAGCTATGGACCTCCTGACCACCGACGACGCGCTCGAGCTGGCCAGTAAGGTCGCCGAGTACGTTGACATCATCGAACTCGGAACCCCGCTGATCAAAGCCGCCGGACTTTCCGCCGTTACTGCCGTCAAACAGGCACACCCGGACAAGATTGTTTTTGCTGACATGAAGACCATGGACGCCGGCGAACTCGAAGCCGACATCGCTTCCAATGCTGGTGCCGATCTTGTGTCTGTCCTGGGGAGCGCCGACGATTCCACAATCGCGGGCGCAGTCAAGGCAGCAAGGGCGCATAACAAGGGCATTGTCGTCGACCTTATCGGCGTGCCGGATAAGGTTACGCGTGCCAAGGAAGCACGGGCTCTCGGAGCTAAGTTCGTGGAGTTCCACGCAGGCCTGGATGAGCAGGCACAGCCCGGCTTCGACCTGAAGAGACTGCTCAGCGCAGGAGCTGAAGCCAGCATTCCGTTCTCTGTGGCCGGAGGTGTCAACCTCTCTACCATTGAGGCGGTCCAGCAAGCGGGAGCAGACGTTGCCGTAGCCGGCGGCGCCATCTATTGTGCTGCAGACCCCGCGCTGGCAGCCAAGGAACTGCGGGCCGCCATCTCCTGATTTACCCGAGAGGCGGCGGTCGGCACCGGAAGGTGCAGGCCGCCGCCTCTCTTTTAAGTGCCTCCCTGGCAGCGGATCTCGCTGCCCCGCCGCAGCCTCAAGGACTGCCTGGCGGAAGAACTCCGCGGCCTGGATCCCGACAAAGTCTTTGGCGAAGTGATGAAACAGATCGGGTCAACGCGAGCCGCGTAGTAACGCCCTGGTGGGTGAGTGTCCAGCCCCTCGACGCATGTCGGTTTTCATTTCACGATCTGTTGATCGGAGCAGAGGGACTACCCTGAGCCGCTAGGCCCGGATCCGATATCCCGTCGGCTTATCAAAGAGCCTTCGCGTGCTGGTTCCGGCGGCCGCAATCCAAAGGAGGGAGTCGTCGTCAGCGGCTTGTTCCACCACGCCGGTCATGATGTGCTCCCCCGATAGCCAAACCTCCACCGTGTGACCCGTCAGCCGGGCCCAGTCGCCACGCGGCTTACGTCCGGAGGAGGTCTGGCTTGGGCTCATACCCACCATGATCCGCTTTACCAGCCGCGCTCGGCGAGGCGGTGCGGCTGCGGGATCTCATCGACGTTGATGCCGACCATGGCCTCACCGATGCCGCGGGAGACCTTGGCGATGACGTCCGGGTCATCGTGGTACGCGGTAGCCCTGACCACGGCCTCGGCACGCTGGGCCGGGTTGCCGGACTTGAAGATGCCGGAGCCGACGAACACGCCGTCGGCGCCGAGCTGCATCATCATCGCGGCGTC
>JBKPJW010000614.1:0-2964 GCA_046730875.1 Actinomycetota bacterium
GCACGGGACCTGCCGCATGTATTCCTCGTAGCGGTCGCGTGCCGAGTCCGAATCGGTCTCGCCGTGCTTGCGATGCACGTACTGCACCACGCCCTCAAAACCGGTGCTGTACTTGCGTTCCCGGCCGAAGCGGTTGCGGTACTGCACCACCACCTTGTGGTCCTTGCCGTGGAGCACGGTCTGCCGAACATCGGCGCCGAGCTTCTCCCACGGCGTTGTCATGGAGAAGCCGAGTTCCTTGGCGAGACCGCCCAGCAGCCGGCCCCAGTATTCCGATGTCGCCGTCCCGAGGGACCACGGCGCGATGGCTCCCTCGGCGAGGGAGAGCTCCGGGTTCGGGATGATGAGGTCCTCATCGACTTCCAGCTTGGTGCCGATGCCGCTGCACGCGGCGCAGGCGCCGAAGGGGTTGTTGAAGGAGAAGGAGCGCGGCTCGATCTCGTCGATGGCGAGGGGGTGTTCGTTGGGGCAGGCGAGGTGCTCGGAGAACGCCCTGATCCGCTCCGGGTCATCAGCCTCGAGGTCGACGAACTCTGCCAGGACGCGGCCCTCGGCCAGGCCGAGGGCGGTCTCGACGGAATCCGTCAGGCGCTGGCTGATGCCTTCCTTGGCCACAAGGCGGTCCACCACCACCTCGATGGTGTGCTTGAACTGCTTGCCCAGCTTGGGCGGGTCGTTGAGGTGGACGAGCTCGCCGTCCACCCGGGCCCGCGAGTAGCCCTTGGCGGTCAATTCCTTGAAGAGGTCGACGAATTCGCCCTTGCGGCCGCGGACCACCGGCGCGAGCACCTGGAAGCGTGTGCCGTCCGGGAGTTCGAGAAGCTGGTCCACGATCTGCTGCGGGGTCTGCTTTGTCACCGGCTCCCCGCACTCGGGGCAATGCGGCCGGCCCACACGGGCCCAGAGCAGGCGCATGTAGTCGTAGATCTCGGTGATGGTGCCCACGGTCGAGCGCGGGTTCTTGCTGGTGGACTTCTGGTCGATAGACACAGCCGGTGAGAGGCCCTCGATGAAGTCGACGTCGGGCTTGTCCACCTGGCCCAGGAACTGCCGGGCGTACGCGGAGAGCGACTCGACGTAGCGGCGCTGGCCCTCGGCGAAGATGGTGTCAAAGGCCAGCGAGGACATGCCGGAGCCGGACAGGCCCGTAAAGACGATCATGGCATCGCGGGGCAGGTCCAGGTCCACGTTGCGCAGGTTGTGCTCGCGTGCGCCCTTCACGACGAGGCGCGTCATGTCCGGGCGCTTCAGCTCCGGACGGGACTTCAGCACCGGACGGGAGGGGGCGGGTTCCCGGACTGCCAGCGGTTCGACGGCGGACTGGACTTCAACGGCTGGATCTTCAGCTACGGCTTTAGGCACGAATCTAATGCTAATCGAAAACTTCTTCGAAAAACTATTCTCTGTGCCAAGGCCGGCACCCGGATGTGCTAATGGCGGTCGTAGGCGGCGGCCAGCAAATGCACGGCCTCGGCGAAACTGGCGCCCTGTGCCTTGGCGGCCGCGGCGAACTCGGCGGCCGCGGCTGACAGCGAGCTCCAGGCGGCATCGCGGGCACAGACAACCGTGCCGTTCCGGCCCTGCGTCACCACGACGCCTGCGGCCTCGAGTTCCTTGTAGGCGCGCGCCACGGTGTGGGGTGCTACGCCAAGTTCGCTGGCGAGGTTCCGGACCGCCGGAAGCTTCGTACCGGGGGCGAGCGTGCCGTTGTCGGCGCGTTCAATGACATGCAGCCGGAGCTGTTCGAAGAGGGGGACCGAGCTGGCCGGATTGGTCCGCCAGGCGCCGGGAAAACGCTCCCCGGCGGTGTCGGCCGGGCTCACTGTTCCCTCTCCCGGACGGCCCGCACGTGTTCGCGACCGGCGAACTGCGCATCGTACAAATCCTTGTAGAGTCCGCTCCGGCCCAGCAGTTGCTGATGGGTCCCGTGTTCAACGATGCGTCCGTGGTCCATGACCAGAATTAGATCAGCGTCCCGGACCGTGGACAAACGGTGCGCGATCACGAAGCTTGTGTGACCTTCCCGCAGCTGCTCCATCGCATGCCGGATCTGCACCTCGGTACGGCTGTCAACGGAACTGGTCGCCTCGTCCAGCACCAGAATGCTGCGGCCCGCAAGCTGCGCGCGGGCGATCGAGACGAGCTGACGCTGCCCCCGGCTCAGGGAGTCGCCGTCGTTGCCGAGCATGGTGGCGTAGCCGGCGGGCAGGGACCTCACGAAGTGGTCCGCATGACTGGCCCGCGCCGCCGCCACGATGTCGGCATCCGAGGCCCCGGGACGGCCGTATTCGATGTTCTCCCGGATGCTGCCGGTGAACAGCCAGGCATCCTGCAGCACGGTTCCGAAGATGCGCCGCAGCTCGTCGCGCGGGATCGTGGCGATGTCAGTCGAGTCCACCAGGATCCGGCCGGAGTCGAGTTCGTAGAAGCGCATCAGGAGGTTCACCAGGGTGGTCTTGCCTGCCCCTGTGTGGCCCACGATTGCCACGGTCTGTCCCGGCTCGACCGTGAACGAGAGGTCCTTCACCACCGGGGTACCGGGGTTGTAGCTGAAGCTCACATGTTCGAACGTGACGCGGCCGGTGACTGCATCCGCGTTGAGCAGGTCCTGGGCATTGCGCGGGGCACGGGATTTGCGCCCGTTAGCGGATCGGCGCGGGATATGGATTTTTCGCGGCGAGCCGCCGCGATGCCGGGCGGCCCCGTTGGCCGAAACGGCCGGCAGGGCGCTGTCCGGCGGGATCTCCGGAGCGTCAAGCAGCTCAAACACCCGCTCCGCCGAGGCCAGGCAGGATTGCAGGAGAGTCAGCATTCCGCCGAGCTGACCCATCGGCTGGCTGAACAGTCTGGAGAACTGGATGAAAGCCTGGATGCCGCCGATCGTCATGACGCCGGCGGTGACCTGCAGCGCCCCCACAACGGCCACAGCCACGTAGTTGAGGTTGGCGACAAAAACCATCAGGG
>JBKPJW010000615.1:0-2600 GCA_046730875.1 Actinomycetota bacterium
CACCTGGACCGTGCTGCACTCGCAGCCCTTGAGGCCGGCCTACCGGCGCGGACGTCCGTGTCCGCGTGTTTCCGGATCAGCGTCTATGAACCCGTCTCTTGAACTGCCCCTGCCTGATGAAGCGGCACCCGGTGCCTGCACCGCCGCGCTGAAGCCACTTCCCGGGCCCGGACTACCCTCCGGCGAATAACGACTTGGCCACTTTGTCCACCAATTTCCGGCCGCCGGTCCCACCCTTGGGCCTTCCGCTTAGGATGGAAACACAGTACTGGGGAGCTGTGTCTTCAGCTCCCGGAACTCAAGGGGGAATTGATGTCTGAATGGCTGGTCGAGAACTGGTGGGCCTTGTGGCTTACGCTCTTTCTCGTGTTTGCCGTGGTCGAGATGATCACCCTGGACCTGTTCTTCATCATGCTCGGCGGAGGCGCCCTCGCCGGACTCGTGGCGGACTTCGCCGGCGCCGATCTATGGCTGCAGATCATCGCTTTCTGCGTGGTATCCCTGCTCATGATCGGGTTCGTCCGGCCGGTGGCCCTCAAGCACCTCCACAAGGGCCCGGCGGACCAGCGCACCAATATAGAACGACACATCGGCGAGTCTGCCATTGTCATGGAGGCGGTCAGCGAAAGGGGCGGGCTCGTCAAAATTGGCGGGGACGTCTGGAGTGCCCGGTCCGAGTCGGGGGTGCTGTCGCCCGGTCAGCAGGCCGTGGTCAGCGCCATTGACGGAGCCACCGCGATCGTGGCCCCACAGCCGGAATCGGCAATTTGATGGCAATTTAGTTGGGACAGCAGTCCTGCTGGCAGAACCACGACGGCCGCAGAGCCGCGGATCTGCCATAGCGAGGCCAAGACCAAACAACTGGGGAATAGGTGATGTATGGATATCGCAGTCGCAATCGTGCTGCTGGTAATGATTGTGTTCGTCATTATTGTGCTGGTCCGGTCGGTCCGGATCATTCCGCAAGCCCGGGCCGGCGTCGTCGAACGGCTGGGTAAATATCAACGCACCCTGAATCCCGGCCTGACGCTGCTCATTCCATTCGTGGACCGCCTGCTGCCCCTGCTCGACCTGCGTGAGCAGGTGGTTTCCTTCCCGCCGCAGCCCGTCATCACCGAGGACAACCTGGTGGTTTCGATCGACACCGTGGTCTACTTCCAGGTCACCGACGCCCGGGCCGCGACCTACGAGATCGCCAACTACATCCAGGCCGTCGAACAGCTCACCACCACAACATTGCGCAACGTGGTCGGCGGGCTCAACCTCGAGGAAGCGCTGACCTCGCGCGACCAGATCAACGGCCAGCTGCGGGGGGTCCTGGATGAAGCCACCGGACGCTGGGGCATCCGCGTTTCCCGGGTAGAGCTCAAGGCAATCGACCCGCCCCACTCGATCCAGGATTCGATGGAGAAGCAGATGCGGGCCGAACGCGACCGCCGCGCCGCCATCCTGACCGCGGAAGGGACCAAGCAGTCCGCCATCCTCACGGCGGAGGGCCAGCGCCAGTCGTCCATTCTGAAGGCCGAAGGCGATGCCAAAGCCGCAATCCTGCGGGCCGACGGCGAGGCCCAGGCCATCCAGAAGGTCTTCGACGCGATCCACAAGGGCAACCCGGACCAGAAGCTGCTGGCCTACCAGTACCTCCAGACCCTGCCGAAGATTGCCGAAGGCAGCTCCAACAAGCTGTGGATTGTTCCGAGCGAGATTGGTGAGGCGCTCAAGGGGATCGGCAGCGTGCTGGGAGCCAGCGCGGTGCAACAGCAGGCGTCCACGACGTCTGACGTTGCTCCGCAGCCAGCCCCGCGCGGCACCGAGAACGGCGGGGTCGACACCCCGGGAAGCCGGCTCTAAGCCGCCCGCCCTCCCGGACGGTCGGGCCGCCGCCCGGCGGTTCCGGCCCGCCTTGGAATCCCTGCGGCCCCCGCCGCCGGCCGTTTCGGCCCGGCCGCGGGGGCCGCCGGCTAAAGCCTGATCGGGCGGGTACAGCGTACGCAGTTCGACCCGGCCGGTTACTCGCTTTACCTCGTGGGCAGCACTCCCGTATACTTGAATATTTGTCCGGTCGGTTCAGCCGCGCGGAACAAAAAAGCTTCGCACAGCGTTGATTCCAATGACGTTTCAAACAGTTTTGTCTGGGGTCTGTCAGCCGGTCCGGCCACACGGGCCGGGTACGGAACAGCGCAGTGCAACCAGAAATCCGGCGCCTGACGGTCCCCGGATAACGCAGGGCTGGACCCTGCGAACCGAATAGAGGGAGAAAAGATGAGCGATCGCAGCCTGCGGGGTATGCGCCTTGGCGCACAGAGCATGGAGACCGAATCCGGCGTCGAACCGGCTCCGCGCCAGCGGGTTGAATACCGTTGCGAGGACGGCGAACAGGTGTTCGTGACGTTCTCCTCGGAAGCCGAAATCCCCCCGGTCTGGGTCTCGAAGACGGGCAAGGAGGCCTTGCTGGTGGACGGCGAACGCCCCGTCAACAGCAACGAAAAGGCCGTTCGCACGCACTGGGACATGCTGCTGGAGCGCCGCACGCTTCCCGAGCTTGAGCAGATCCTCGAAGACCGCCTGACGATCCTGCGCGAACGCCGCGGCGAACGCCG
>JBKPJW010000616.1:0-5877 GCA_046730875.1 Actinomycetota bacterium
GTTCGGCGGACGCCTCGGCACCTACAAATACCTGGACATGCACATGGCCATCGGCTCTGCCCTGACCATGTTCGAGAACAAGATCCGGCCGCATTTCGAGGCCGGCGCAACGATTGAAAGCGGAGGAGTGGACGCATGAGCGCCGCTGAAACGACACCCGGCTGGAACCCGATTCAGCGGGTCATCCTGCCATCGACGGACCAGACCGACACCGTACCCCTCTACATTGACGCCGGCACCGCCAGCGGCATCCGGCTGCGGGAGAACGACGAATTCGCCCGCACCCCGAAGCTGCTCGAGGACAAGCTGCAGATGTTCAGCTCCGAGAGCCGGGTAGCGCATTTCGAGGACCTCCTGGGCCGGCACTCCATGCGGGTGCGCTCGGGCGAGCAGCTCTCGTTCGGCACCTACTTCAACGCCTTCCCCGCGAGCTACTGGCGCCGGTGGACCTCGGTCCGGGACGTCCGCCTCGTCGTGGAAACCAGCGGTCCGGGAACGGTCACGGTCTACAAGTCGAACGCCCGCGGATCGGTCCAGCGGGTCGACGGCCAGCACGTCGACGGCGAGAGCACCTCCACGTTCGAACTCTCGCTCAAGCCTTTCGGCGACGGCGGCTGGTACTGGTTCGACCTGGCCGCCAGCACCGGTGACCTGGTCCTCAAGAACGGCGCGTGGGAGGCCACGGGCGGTCCCGCGACCAAGGGGCAGGTGACCCTGGAAATCACCACCATGAACAAGCCCGACTTCTGCCTGAATAACGCCCGCATCCTGGCGGATAACCCGGACGTCCTTGAAAACGTCAAGGAAATCCTGATCGTGGACCAGGGCACGCAGAAGGTCGAGGACCAGGAAGGCTTCGCCGCCGTCCGCGACGCCCTCGGCGGCAAGCTCCGAATCATCAACCAGGCCAACCTGGGCGGCTCCGGCGGTTTCGCGCGCGGCATGTTCGAAGCCGTCGAAAACGGCAGCGACTATGCACTGCTGCTCGACGACGACATCGTGGTCGAACCCGAAAGCATCGTGCGGCTCCTGACGTTCGCCGACCACTGCCGCAAGCCGACAATTGTCGGCGGCCACATGTTCGACCTCTATAACCGCAGCGTCCTGCACACCTTCGGTGAGGTTGTGGATCCCTACCGGATCGTCCCTGCCCTGCCGCATGCCGACATGGAGACGCGGCACGATTTCAGCGTCTCGAACCTGCGCCAGACTCCGTGGCTGCACCGCCGGGTGGACGTCGACTACAACGGCTGGTGGATGTGCCTGATCCCCACAAAGGTGATCCAGGAAATCGGGCTGTCACTGCCGCTGTTCATCAAATGGGACGACGCCGAATACGGGCTTCGCGCCCGGGAAGCCGGCTTTGCCACGGTGTCCATGCCGGGTGCCGGCGTCTGGCACGTGTCATGGATCGACAAGGATGACCTCGTCGGCTGGCAGGCCTACTTCCACGCGCGCAACCGGCTGATCACCACGCTGATCCACAGCCCGTACCCCAAGGGCGGCCGCGTGCTGCGCGAATCCTTCCAGTCCGACGTCAAGCACCTCGTGTCCATGCAGTACTTCACCGAACACGGCCGCATCGACGCGCTGCGCGACCTCCTCAAGGGACCCGAGGACCTTCACAAGGTGCTCGGCACCAAGCTGCCGGAAATCAACGCGCTGAAGGCGCAGTACCCGGACGCCCAGCTGAAGGAAGACGTCGATGATTTCCCGGCGCCAAAGATCGGCCGCGGACCGATGGGCGGAACCGTTGTGGGCCTGCCCAGCAAGAAGCAGCTGATCCCGTGGGGCATCAAGACCGTCGCGCGCCAGCTCATCAAGGCGCCGGAACCGGAAAGCGCCGAACGGCCCCAGGGCTATCTGGCTCACCGGGACAACCGGTGGTACCGGGTGGCGCACTATGACAGCGTCGTGGTCTCCAACGCGGAGGGCACAGGCGCCTCGTGGTACCAGCGCGACCCGAAGAAGCTGAAGGCGATGCTCACGGAAGCGACCATGCTGCACGCGAAGCTGTTCCGGGAATGGGACAGCCTTGCCGAGCAGTACCGCCGTGCGGTGACCGAGATCAGCTCGATCGATGCGTGGAAGAAGACGTTCGAGGCGAATTCCGAGGACGGCAGGTAGATGGCCGGTCAAACCGACCAGCTGATCAAGCCCGGAACCGGGCACGGGCTGCTGGATGTCTACGGCGACCGCTTCCTGCTCAAGCTGCTGGTGCGCAAGGAAATCAAGGTGCGCTACCGCGGCTCGGTGCTGGGCCTGCTGTGGTCTTACGTGAAGCCCCTCGTGCAGTTCCTGATTTACTTCGTGGCGCTGGGCATCTTCCTGAACCTCCAGCGGGGGACACCGAACTATGCGATCTACCTGTTCTCCGGCATCGTGCTGGTGAACTTCTTCACCGAATCGCTATCCAACGCCACCCGCTCGATTGTGGACAACCGGGACCTGATCCGGAAGATCTACCTGCCCCGGGAACTGTTCCCGGTGGCCACGGTCTGGGTGTCGGCAGCGCACTTCCTGCCCCAGCTCCTGGTGCTGGTCGGTGCGTGCCTGCTGGTGGGGTGGGCGCCGTCGCTGCTGCAGCTCGCGGCAGTGGTCCTGATCTTCGTGATGGTCGCCATCCTGGGCACGGGCCTTGGCCTGCTGTTCGGCGCCGTCAACGTCTACTTCCGGGACTCCGAAAACATCGTGGACATGATCGTCATGGTCGTCACCTGGGCCTCCCCGGTCCTCTACCTCTGGTCGATGGTCGCAAAGGTCATGGGCGACTGGTTCTGGATCTACCAGCTGAACCCGATGACGGTCGCCGTCGAGGTCTTCCACTGGGCCTTCTGGGAACCGACGCTCAAAGCGGACCAGCTGGTCACCGACGCCACGCCGCCGGGGCTGCTAACGCTCTGGCTCCCGGTCGCCATACTGATCACGCTTGCCGTGCTGTTCCTCGGGCAGCTGACGTTCCGCCGGCTTGCCGTCCACTTCGCACAGGAGCTTTGACATGACCGCGCACGGCCACGTGGCCATCATCTGCACCGACCTGCGGAAGCAGTTCGTGCTCCGCCACACCCGTTCCCTGAAAGAGGCCCTGGTCTGGCTCGTCAGGGGCCGCAAGGGCGACCTCTCGAAGCGATTCCTGGCGCTCAAGGACGTCTCGCTTGAAGTCAAGCAGGGCGAGACGGTTGCGCTCATGGGGCTCAACGGCTCCGGAAAATCAACGCTCCTGAAGCTCATCTCCGGGGTCCTGCAGCCCGACGGCGGGACCGTGCGCACGCGCGGCCGCGTCGCCGGTCTCATCGAGGTCGGTGCAGGCTTCCACCACGATCTCAGCGGCCGGGACAATGTCTACCTCAACGGCGCCATCCTGGGCATGACCGAGAAGCAGATTGACGAGAAGTTCGACTCGATCGTGGAATTCTCCGAAATCGGTGAGTTCATCGACACCGAGGTGAAGTTCTATTCCTCGGGCATGTACCTGCGGCTGGCGTTTTCCATCGCCGTGCACACGGACCCGGAGGTCTTCCTGATCGACGAGATCCTGGCAGTGGGGGACGAGCCCTTCCAGCGCAAGTGCATCGCCAAGATCAAGGAACTCTCCGAGATGGGGAAGACCCTGTTTGTCGTCAGCCATGACCTGGATCTGGTTGCCACTGTGTGCGAGCGCGGCGTCCTGCTCGAGCATGGCGAAATTGTCATGGACGGCGAGGTACACGACGTCGTCGGCGAACTCCGGCGCAGGTCCCTCGCCCTGTAGCGGCGTGCCCGGCCGGCCCCCCGCAGGCCATCGGCTAGGATAAGCCCGAAACGGGGGTTCAGCCTCGTTCCGGGGGATGCGGGGGCAATGATGACAGCTGTGGAGTCCAGCGAGCCGAGCGGCAGACGGGGGAGGCCCTCATGGCCCGGCAGGCTGAGGACACTGACCAGGGCCGTGGCCATCGCGGCCGCCACCGGCATCGTGGCGGCGAGTCTCGCTCAGGGAGCCACCGCGGATACCTCGCCGGCGGCCTCACCCACACCGACCCCCACGCCTTCTCCCGGCACGACGGCGGCCGCCGCGGAGGCGTCCACGGCGCCGGCCACTGTGCCGGCACGCCTGCGCACGGCGACGCCGTCATCGACATCGTCACCGCCGCCTACATCGACGTCGACGCCGACGCCGACGCCTGCGCCTACCTCGACGTCGACGGCGCCGGCCGCGACGCCGGCTGCGGGCCAGAAGGCAAAGGCGGCGCTCGCGCCGGCCGTTGCTGAAGCGGCTATCCGCGTCCCCGGCGCCATCGGCGTCGAATACGAGCGCCTCGGCGGCGCAGCCGGAGCCGCGGGCCCGGCCACGTCCGGCCAGAAATGCGGGCTGACCGGCGGGGGATGCCTGCAGACCTTCGAGCACGGAACGATTGCCTGGACAAAGGCAACCGGCGCCCACCTGCTCTCCGGTGGCGTGGAAAACGCGTGGCTCAAGGGCGGCGGCGTCAAAAGCTACCTGGCCTATCCGGTCGGGGCCGCCCAATGCGGGGGAACGCCCCGGGTGTGCCAGCAGGATTTCCAACACGGCGGACTGTACAACGTATCGGGACGGGGAACGTACCCGGTTTGGGGCGCCATCAACGCCAGCTACGAATCCCTGGGCGGCCTGAAGGGATACCTCGGCTACCCGACGGCGGTCGAGAAGTGCGGTCTGCCCGGCGGGGCCTGCTCGCAGAGCTTCCAGCGCGGCACCATCTACTACGCCCCCGGCGCCGGGACGTTCCCGGTCTGGGGCGCCATCAAGGCCCGCTACGCCACGCTCGGCGGCAGCAGCGGCTACCTGGGCTATCCGACGGGCAAGGAAAAATGCGGGCTCCGGGGCGGGGGCTGCTCCCAGTCCTTCCAGCGCGGACGGATCTACCATGCGGCCGGCGCCGGCACCCAGGCGGTGTGGGGCGGCCTCGGACAGTTCTACTCGGCCCGCAAGGCCCAGGACGGCGCGCTCGGGTATCCCGTCACGGCCGAGGCCTGCGACCGGAGCGGATACTGCAGCCAGTCCTTCCAGTACGGCCGGCTCCAGTGGATCCCGGGAAGCGGAGTCCGCTACCGGCTGACCTCGGCCGCATACTGCCCGGCCATCAATTCCGGGGCCGTGAAGTACCGCACCGCCGGCGCCTCACGCGTTTCCTTCGCAGTCGCCGACGAGTACAGGTCCACCCGCATCACCTTCGTCACGTGCGTCCGCCGGTCGGACGGAACCTACACCAAGGAGTGGGGTGCGCTGGGCCACGCGGGTGAGTCCGGCTTCGCCGCGCCTGGCGTGGCGACGGGACCCACCTGGCAGATGTTCTCCCCGACAGGATCCTTCACCGTCACCGAGGCCTTTGGCCTGGGCAACCCCGGCACGGCACTGCCGTACCGGACGCTCAACCCGTACTCGCGCTGGGGCGGCCGGCTCAACTCCAATTACAATAAGTACTTCGAATCGAGCTCGGACGTCTTCCCGGACGAGAACATGTGGTACTTCGCCACCCGCCCGTCCCACGACTACCGCCAGGGCGTCGTCATCAACTACAACCGGCCGCCGGATGCGCCCATCACGATGAATGCGGGGTTCGCGATTTTCCTCCACGGCAACAACCTCCCCACTTGGGGTTGCATTTCGCTCAACGACGGCGACCTCCTGCAGTACCTGCGGACGGCCCATCCCGGCGACCGGTTTGTCATGGGAGTCGCAGATGAGATCTTCAGCTAGTTCAATGCCCGGCGATTCAACGAGCCGGTCCTCACCCGGGCAGCGCACGGGGCAGGGCCCGGCTGCGGGCCGCCGCCCGGCTCGCTGCGCCGGCGTGCTCGCTCTCGCGGCGAGCCTGGCCCTGGGTGCCTGCACCCCGGCCCCGGAGCCCGGTCCCGCGC
>JBKPJW010000617.1:0-8786 GCA_046730875.1 Actinomycetota bacterium
TCTCTCCGTCTCGTGGGCTCGGAGATGTGTATAAGAGACAGTGATCCTGCACCACATCGAAACCGCCCAGCACTCTGAGTTCGGCCAGCGTTTCATCATCCAGAGCGGTGGTGCACAGCGTGTGCGGCAGGGACCGGGCAGCCTCTGCGATGATCGCCGCTTCCCTCGCGTGGGTTTTGGCTATACGTTCCCTGGCATCTAATAGGCCGTCAGCGGGCTCCCTGTTGCGTTCGGCGGCGGCGGTTCACGGTGTCGGAGACTGCTACGCCTACGAGGGGAAGAACGGCCCCCATAGCGGCAACGAAGGCCGGGAGGAGAAAGCTCAAGTTTGCCAGCAGCACCAAGGCTCCGATGCCGGCGAGATCAGATGGGTGGCGTTGGCCCAGTACCTGTCGAATAAAAAAGCCCCGGCCGGCAAGGAAGAGAGCAGGCCCACCAAAAAGAAGCAGAACGGTGGCCAGATCGGGGCGGGCGGCCGGATCGCTGATCACGAGCTGATCACCAACCGCCACCAGGATCAGGCCTGCCAGTAATATGACCAAGGTGTTGCCCGCCAAAATGCCGGGCCGGAACTGATCATCGACGGAAGCAAGCTTTTCCAGAATTTCCTGTTCGAGGCCATGGAAGTAGCACCACCAGATCGCGACGCTACCGGCCAAACTTACGGACCCGGTCAGAAATATCAAGGGGTCCTCCAGATTGCCTGCAATCGCCAGGCCGGTTGAAAGGATCGTCTCGCCGAGCGCGATCAGGTAGAACAACCCGAACCGCTCAAAGATCCTCTCTCCCGTGAGCGGGACCCGGCTTCCTTCGGTTTTCCGGCCCGGCAACCGGTGGGCCAGCATATGGCCGCCCAGATCGATCGCGGCAGCGACACTCCAGAACATCAAACGCGGCCCCGGAGCGAAGAAGACCCCGGCAATCCAAAAAGGGGCGCTCAAACACCCCCAGATCAGTGTGCGCACGAAATGGTCGTGGGTGGTCCGGTCAAGTCCGACAGTGAGCATCCACGCACCCCGGCCCAGCTGGGCCAGGAGATAGCTCGCAGCAAAGAGCCAGCCGAAGTCACCAAACGCTGAGCCGATTGAGGCGTTCATGAACAGTGTGACAAGCATGACGATCAGCAGCATCCACTGCACCTCAAGGCGCGAAGTGTCCAGCAATGTAGCCGACCAGGTTGTGTACACCCACACCTTATAGACCGCAAGAAGAAGCACAAATGTCTCACCGGCCCCCACCCATGAGGGATACTCCAGCAAATGATGGGACAGCTGCGATAGCGCGAAGACAAAGACCAGATCGAAGAATAGCTCAAGGCGCGTGACCCGGTCTCCGGAGGTCGCGGAACGCATCAGCGACCTGGTACGGAACATCGGTATCCTCCACGGGGCTAGGAGCGGACGGACGTCCCCTCCTGTTGTCGAAAAGACTGACGACGGTCAGCAGAGAAGTCAAGGGGGAACTCGCCCGAGAGGTGAAACGGTGCACCGTCGGGCGGCGTCATGGAACCGATACACGCCGCCGCGGCCTCTTGACAGGTTCAATGGCCGGGATTGACTTCGGCTTTAAAGAGGCGATTCGCCACTGACGCGAGGGCTTGAGCCGGTCGAAGACCGGCCCCAAGCCCTCGCAGCTTAGGGTTTGGCTAGCCAGTCCAACTTCCGGGGACCAGCTCAGTGTGGACTTAGCCCTTGTTCTTGACCCGACAGTCGAATGTCTCCCACCCCGGTACCGTTAGACGGCTGATGTTAGCGAACGAGGTTCAGCGCCGCGTTGACGATGGATGCTTCGTCGATGCCGTGGATCCGGTAGGCGTCCTGTAGATCAGAGGACTGGCCGAAGTCCTTTACTCCCAAGGAGACTGTGCGGTCGCCTCGGGCTCCGGCCAGGAAGGACAAGGTGTGGGGGTGTCCGTCCTGGATCGTGACGAGGGGCGCGGGGGCGTGTCGTGGAAAGAGGCCGTCGATGATGTCGAATCCAATCGCCCTGGTTCCTTGATTCAGCGAGTTGCGACGCTGGAGGGATTCAAAGACCAGGTCAGGGCTGGTGAGGCAGACGACGCCGGCCATGATGCCAAGTGCCTTAAGCCGTGCGGCCGAGGCGATGACTTCGGGCATCATTGCCCCGACGCCGACCAGAGTGACCCTATCCTCGACCGGGTCATGGTCGCTCAGCCGGTAACCGCCGGCCACCGCGTGCCTGCGGCGACGCTCCAGCAGCACCGGGTCCGTCGGCATGGCAGCCAGGGACTGATCCAGTGGACGGGTGGTGAGCCGGAAGTAGGCCGAGCGTCCGCCAGGAATGCCGATCCGGCTCATGGCTTCGAGCATGCACCATTCCAGATCCTGGGCGAAGGCTGGCTCCCAGGCTGTGCACTCCGGTTGTTCCAATCCGATGGACGGGGTGGTGAGGGACTGATGCGCGCCGCCTTCCGGTGCCAGAGTCACCCCTGACGGCGTCCCGATCAGGATGGACTGGCCGCCGGCATACATGCCAAAGGACCAGGGTTCGAGGGCGCGGGCCACGAACGGGTCGTAGATGGTGGCGATGGGAATCAGCGGCTGGCCCCAGCGGCTCCAGGTCGTTCCGAGTTCGGAGACGAGGCCCACGAGGTTGGTTTCGGCGATGCCGAGTTCGATGTGTTGGCCGTGGGAGTTTTCAATCCAGCGGAGGACCCGTTCGAGGTCGTCCGCGAACCAGTCCTGGCGTTCACCGACGGACCAGACTCCGGTTTTGTTGATCCAGCCGCCGAGGTTGGTGGAGGAGGCAACGTCGGGGCTGCAGGTGACGACACGGTGGGCCACCTCAGGCGCTGCCCGTTTTAGGTCGGACAGGAACCGTCCCAGTGCGGCTTGCGTGGAAATTCTGTCGCCGTAGCCCCATGGCAGGGAAGCCGGGATCTGGAGGGACGGGGCCAGTGCGGGTTGCCGGCGCTTGAGCCGGAGGGATGTCCGGGCGCAGGCCCGGTCTTCGACGGTGCCCGGCTGGAATTTGCGCCATGGATCGTCAAGGTCCATCCCTGAGGTCTCCGCCAGTGTCTCCATCTGATCTTTGGACAGGAGCGCTGAGTGGTTGTTCGGATGCCCTTCGGTGGCAAGGCCGCGGCCCTTGATCGTGTAGGCAAAGATGACGGTGGGCCGGGTGGGGTCGACCTGGTTGTAAGTGTCGAGCAGCAGTCCGATGTCGTGTCCGCCGAGATCACGGACCGCCATAGCCTGTTCCGCGGCGGTGATCGAACTGAGCAGGGTTTCCATGGCCGGGGTCGAACCGCTGGCGCGCAGGCGGTCGAAGATCTCCGAATCGGGGGAGCGGAGCAGGCGCTGGTATTCCTCGTTGGGCATGGTCTCCAGCCGGCGGTGTAGATCCGCACCGCCGCGGCGGGTGAAGAGTTCCTGCACACGGGTTCCCCACTTCCGGGTTAGGACCTGCCAGCCGGCGGCTTCAAACATGCCCTGCAGGCGTAGGATCTGCGAGTCGGGTACCACCCGGTCCAATGACTGCCGGTTCAAATCAACGATCCAGAGCAATTCGCCGAGTTGCGCCACGGTGGGGTCGGCGACAGCTTCCCAGATGGCGCCTTCGTCCAGTTCGGCGTCGCCCAGAAGTCCGATAAAGCGACCCGATTTGCGGGATTCAGCGTACCTGTCGCTGACGAAGCGGTGTGACATGGCCGCCCAGATGGTGGCCGTGGCACCGATACCCACACTCCCGGTGGAAAAGTCCACCGTGTCAGGATCCTTTGACCGGCTGGGGTAGCTCTGCAGGCCGCCCTTCTGCCGAAGCGTGCTGAGTTTGTTTTCGTCCAAGTCGCCCAGCAGGTAATTGATGGCGTGCAGGACAGGGGAGGCGTGGGGCTTGACTGACACACGGTCCGCCTCGGTCAGCTCGGAGAACCAGAGGGAGGTCATGATTTCAACCATGGAGGCGCTGGAGGCCTGATGGCCGCCGACCTTGATGCCGCTGGTGTTGGGGCGTCCGCGGTTGGCGGCATCCACGATTGCGGCGGCGGTCCAGCGCACCCGCTGGGCGATACTCTCCAGGACTGCTGTCCCGGACGCTGCATCCTCAGGACCCGCGGTGCCCGGGTGCGCGGCTGTGGCCTGAAATTCTTCCACCCTCATGATGGTCTCCCGAACGAGTAAGCGTTCCGCGCCGAATCTTGGTTCTTCGGTGATGGATAGGGAACACGGTCTGCAGTTTTGCTTACTTGCGTCAAGATTCCTGCAAGTACGCCGACGGATATACCCACGCCTATGTATAGTTTCATGTCGATTCTCTCTACTTTGTTGATGCGTCGAGCCCTCCGGTTGTTCGTCAGGGCACCAGGATGGCCCGGCCGCGCACTTTGCCCGCTTCGAGGTCGCTGATCGCCTGCCGGAAGTCGTCGAGGGCGTATTTCTGGGTATGAAGAGTGACCGCACCCCGGGCCGCCAAGGCCATCAGGTCCTGGAGGTCGTTGTAGGAGCCGACGAGGTTGCCGATGATGTTGATCTCGGCTGAGACGATGTCGATGGTAGGGACGTCGATGTTCTCGCCGTATCCCACCACGTAGTAATCCCCGGCCTGGCGCAGCATGGCGAGGCCTTGGGCGGTCGCGCCACCTTCGCCAACGAAGTCGATGAGCGCCTCCGCTCCATGACCGCCAGTGAGGGCAAGGACCTGCTCGACCTGTGACCCGTCGGCCAGGACGCCCTCATGTGCTCCGATCTTCTTGGCCAGGTCCAAGGCGGCAGGGTTACGGTCTACGACGATGATGCGGGCCGGTGTTAGCGCTGTGAGGACCTGGATTCCGATGTGGCCGAGCCCTCCGGCGCCGATGACAACGCATGTGTCCCTTGCGGTCAGCCGCTTGGCCGCCTTAGCGGCCGCGTGATAGGCGGTAAGGCCGGCGTCGGCCAGGGCCGCGACGTCGGCGGGTTCCAGGGAGTCGTCGATTTTGACGACGGAGCGGGCGGATGTCAGGAGGTATTCGGCGTATCCGCCGCTGGTGTCGATACCGGGGAACTTGCTCTGCTCGCAGTGCACGTCGTCCCCGGAACGGCAGGCACGGCACAGACCGCACGTGATGAGGGGGTGCAGGATGACTTTGTCGCCTTCCTTCACATTGGTAACTGCGCTACCGACTGCGTGCACCCATCCGGCGTTCTCATGGCCGATGGTGTACGGCAGGTGGACCTGCGATTTTTCCGCCCACTGGCCCTCGAGAATGTGTAGGTCCGTACGGCAAACCCCGGCTCCCCCGATTCTGACGACGACATCAAAGGGGCCTGTGACTTCGGGGGTAGGCACTTCTGCCATTTTCAGGCCCTGGTGGTAGCCGACAACCTGGACTGCTCGCATGGTGCTCATGGGTGAATCTCCTTGACTATTAGCGGAAGTAGTTCGTGGTGGTCTGCGGCCTCAGCGCCATCGGGCCGCGTGCTCTGGTCCGCGCCGGATCCTTCATAGCGTGTGCGCAGCAGACCCCGGCAGAAATGCGCGTTCCCGTCAATGGAAATGCGGGTCGAGCGGGCCCGGCGCAGTGCCACCGGAACGGCATCGGGGGGATAAGGGTGCCCTTCGTGGTTAACCAGGACAATCGAATCGGCCGCTTCGGGCAAGCCAAGCGCTGCCCGTCGGCGCAGCAGTGCCTCCTTGTTCCTTCCAGCCGGAAGGTCCCAGAGACGAATGGTTCCCATCTCCGTTTCCACGAGACTTGCGTCGGCACGCAGGAGATCAGTGAGGCATCGCTCCATTGCAGCGGTGTGAGCCTTGCGACGGAACGTCCACCGCAGCTCGTCCAGACTGTCCTCAGCCTCGTGCAGGAACGTGCCGCGGTACCCTGCGTCCGCGGCCATCCCGGCGTTGATGAGGTCGGAGTCGTGGTGATCGTCCAGCTCGACGACCACCTGCGCCACGGTCGGCAGCGCCGAGATCACGTCCTTGCTGTCGGACGCCATCAGGTAGGCGAAATTTGGCGAGCAGAAGGAGGTGGGCAGGCGCAGGTGAACTTCCACCCGTGCACCACCGACACCGGCCTGGACCTTAAGGGAACGAACGAAGCCCAGATCAGTGATCGGTTCGTCCAGTTCCGGGTCGAACACCGAGTCCAAGGCACGGCGGATGTCCTCCTCGGTCACATCCCAGCGGGTATCGGCTGCAGGATCGACGTGCAGAGCTGTCACCGGACGCCTGCCAGGTCGGCGCGTTCGGGCTGTCGCGGTCCTGTCTTTGTCTCGTCCGCATCGGGAAGCTGAAGCTCTGCAGGCACCGGGATGTCGTACATCTTCGCGGCGTTGAGTCCTAGGATCTTCTTCTTCTGGGCAGTGGTAAGCGGGGCATATTCGGTCATGTCTTCCGGGATCTGGAAGTCAACGAACCGCTCAATCAGCCAGCGGGGTGTCCAGATGGCGTAGTCACTGGAGAACTGGATCCGGTCCTCCCCGATCCAATAAATGAGCTCGCCGATGATCTGGGCGAAGTACCGCGGCCGCGTGTGCATGAAGGGCATCGCGACGGCCAGACCGCCATGAACATTGGGCTCCTGGGTGGCGATCCAGCAAAAATCTTCCAGCCGGGGCAGACCGACGTGCTCGACCACAAAGTTTAGATCGGTGAAGTCTGAGGCGGCGTGGTCGACGTCGGCGACGTCGAAAGCGTCCCGGTCCAGCGGGCGGACAGTAGGACCCTTGTGGATGTGGATGTTCTTGATGCCAAGTTTGCGGCACTCCTCGAAATACCGGTAGGACCAGGGGTCCGAGAGCTTGTACCCACGGGATTCACCGTGCCACTCTGCGGTGTAAAGCTTCACTCCTTTAAAGCCCATCTTTTCGTGATCGGCGCGCAGCCGGTCAAGGCCTGCCTCCCCATCGCGGGGGTCATAACAGTGGTTATACGTGAGCTTGCCCGGATTCGCCGCGGCAAGGCCGTACGCCTCCTCCACCTGTGCGAATCCGTTCTTGTAGAACGCGCCGAGATAGGCCGGCTGAAAGATCGCGTGGTCGACGTAGCCGTCCTCGAACAGATCCTTCATGAGGCGTTCGCCGCCCTGGTAAAGGAATTCCTCGTAGGACCACTGTTCCGCGTCGGGAGAGAGGTTGCGGTGGTAGTCGTAGAAGCAATCGATAAACTGCTTACCAGGGATATTCCGCTGGTTTTCCGGGCGGGCGTCCCACAATGCGATGTGGGCGTCGACAATGAAGTAGTTTTCGCCGTCTTTGCTGTACATGTCCGGTCTCCTTCTGGCGACTGCCGTAGTCGCGACATCATCGAGACTAGGCTGGTGGAACAGCTGTCAACATGTGGCGTGTGTCTCATTTTGAGACGGTTCTCTTCCCGCTGGGATCGCGAGACCAAGTAACCTCGAAGTATGCAGACGAGGAGGACGGCGATGATGCCGAACAAGGACGAGGGGATTGTCAGCCTGGCGCACGATTACGCCGGCCAGCTCCCCACTCCTGACAAACGCCTCCTCGCTTCCTGGCAGCGGAGCGAGGAATACGGCGTTTCAGCCGAAGTAGTGGATCCGATGTGGGCTGGCTCCGCAGGGACTGACTCCCTGTTTTTCCAGTGCGGTCAGGAAGTGCTCACCGGTCTCTACAGCACTTTGGCGAACGAACCCTTGAGCCTTATGCTCACCGATGCCAACGGCTTGCTCCTCAACCGCTTCAGCGGAGACACTTCCCTCCTGCGGGCGCTCGACAAGGTCCATCTGGCGCCAGGGTTCGCATTCTCCGAAAGGGAGGCCGGGACCAACGGCATGGGATTAGCACTGGCGGACCGTATCCCGACCCTTGTCCGCGCTGAAGAACACTACAGTGCCAGCCTCCGGACTTACACCTGCGCGGCAGTCCCTGTCTTCGATCCGGTCAGCGGATTGCTGGAAGGCAGCGTCAACATCACCACATGGTCCCGCTCATCCCCGCAATTGCTCCTGGCGTTGGCAGAATCAGCTGCGGGCAACACCTCGGCCCTGATGCTCGCAAGGTCACAGGGCCGCAAAGGAAAGCCCGGACCAAAGGGCGGCGTCTTCCGCATCCAGAGAGGCAAACTCGAGCCGGCAGCCGGAACAGTGCGGAAAATGTCGTCAGCTTGGACAAGCGCCCTCGATCAGGCGACTCAGGCCCTGGCGGCCGGACGGGTTGTTGCCGCCGTAGGCGAGCAGGGTACGGGGCGCGCAACTCTGCTGGCACAGGCCATGCGGCAAATTCACCCCGGGAGCCGTATCATCTCAGCGGCCGCCCCCGCCCCCGGCGACGTCGACGCCTGGCTGTCCTTGTGGGCCCCCGAACTGGGCAAACCAGCAACCGCTGTCATAGTCGAAAACGTAGACCTTTTGCCCGCGTGGGCTGCACAAGAACTCCACGCCCAAGCCCACAGCGCAGTTCGGGCACTTCCCCTCTCCCAGAGCGGGAGCGCGCCAACGCTCGCGTGGGGCGTTACAGCTGCGAGGCACGACGGCATCCCGCAACCCCTGGCAGGCATGGTCGATACGGTGATTTCTGTTCCCGCTCTGCGGGAACGCGGCGAGGATGTCGTGCACCTGGCCAGATACGCGGCCCGCCAAACCCGGCTGCGGGAAATCAACTTCACTGCCGCCGCAGAAAAAGCATTGATTGCCCATAGCTGGCCGGACAACATTGACGAGCTTTTCACCGTCATCCACGCCGCCGCTGTCCAGACAGAGGCCATCGACGTCAGCCATCTGCCTGCCTACCTTCTGGGCGGGAGCAGCCTGCACCTGAGTCGGATCGAGGCGGTGGAACGTGACGAGATCGTCCGCTGTCTCTCCAAGCACGGGGCTACAG
>JBKPJW010000618.1:0-6860 GCA_046730875.1 Actinomycetota bacterium
GCCGAGGTCCACTACCAGCACGGGGTCGTCCCCGCGGGAGGGCAGGACACTGCTGGCTCCGGCGAAGGACAGCGCGGCTTCCTCGTCGCCGGTGATCACCTCGGGCTCGACGCCGAGAATGGCGCGGATGCCGTCGACGAAGACCTGCCGGTTGCTGGCGTCGCGGGTGGCGGAGGTGGCCACGAAACGGACCTTTTCGGCGCCGTGCTCGCCGATCAGGGCGGCGTAGTCCCTGGTGGCCGCGAACGTGCGTTCGAGTGCTTCCTGGGCTAGTTCGCCCGTGGCGTCCACGCCCTGGCCCAGCCGGACGACGCGCATTTCCCGAACGACGTCGGTCAGCTGAGGTGCGGGCCGGCCTGTCGCGCCGGGCGCGTTTTCAGCTGCGCCTGTGTCTGTGCTTGCCGCCATGTTCACGTCGGCGATCAGCAGGCGGATTGAGTTTGTGCCGCAGTCCACGGCCGCGACCCGGGTCATTTGGCTTCCTCCGTGCTGGCAGTGCTGGCAGTGGCGGCGGCGCCGGCTGTTCCGGTGGCGTCGCGGGACTTGCGGACCGGGGCGGGCCGGCCCACGATCTCCGGCAGGCCCTGCGGTCCATGGCGGCTAAGGTCCTGGGACGGGGCTGCGCCCCCGGTGTCCCAGGCACCGTCGCAGTAGCAGCGGTCCGCGGTCCACCATTCAGCGATCGCGGCGATCGCCTCGTCGCCGAGCGGGTTCACGCCCGGTCCCGCGGCCAGCGAGTGGCCAACGAGGACATGCAGGCATTTGACGCGGGTCGGCATTCCGCCGGCGGAGACGCCGTCAATTTCCGGAACGGCATCTATGCCGGACCGCGCGCCGATCTCGGCACGGGAGGCCAGATACGCCTCGTGTGCGGCGCGGTACCGCTCCGCGAGGCCGGCGTCGGCAGCGAGCCGGTCGTTCATTTCGTTCATCAGCCCGGCAGCCTCCAGCCGCGACACCGCGGACGTGATGACCGGATGGGTGAGGTAGAACGTGGTGGGGAACGGTGTGCCGTTGCTGAGCCGGGGCTTGGTGGCGGCCACGAGCGGGTTTCCGCAGACGCAGCGGGCCGGGATCTCGACGACGTCCCGCACCGGGCGGCCCAGTTGGCGGCTCAGGACGTCCAGATCGTACGGCGACGGCAGGCGGGCGGCCTCCGGAGCGCTGGCCCGGTGACGTGGCTCCGTGGTCCGGGCCGCGTCGCCCTGATCCGCTGGAGTCTCTTCCACTCGGTTCTCGTCCGTTCGGTTCTCGTCCACGGGGGTGGCACCTTCCTGCCCTGTTCCGGGTTGTCCGCGCGGGACACCTCAGCGGCGGGCGCCGCTTCTAGTCTGTTGCCGACCGCCTGATGGATTCCCAGAGGGCGTCCACCCACGGCAGGTTGGCCGGGTTTTGTGCTGATGCTGCACCCGCGGCGCCACTGGACGTCGCGGCAGGAAGATCGCTGCCGAAGACCCAGTAGCCCGTCTCTCCGGGCATAACCATGTTAATGCGGTCGCGTGCCTGCTGCTTCACGTAGTTGGGATCCTGCCACCGCGAAACCTGGCGTTTGAGGTCCTCCTGCTTTGTCTGCTTGGCCGCGATGTCGGCCTGCAGCGCGGCGATTTCCGCACGTTTGTCGAGAAAGATCTTGACCGTGGGGGCCAGCAGGATGGTGATGGCAATCATGACGACGCCGAGGGCAAGCAGCCGTCCCGAGAACGCCTTGGCCGGCACGGGGTCGAGGGTTTCGTCCGAGTCCCCTGCCGCGGCCCGGCGCCCGGCCTTGCCGCTTCTCTTCCCTGGCGCCGGGCGTGTTCCGACGGCCGGGAGGCGCTTGCGGGGGGCCGGGCCGGCGGGGGTTGAGCCCAACGGATCCGAACCCTTCCTGCCGGCGGCGCTGGCGGCGGTTCCCTTCGTGCTGGCGGCGCTGGGGGTGGAACCCTTGGCGGCGGGCTTGCCCGCTGCGGGCTTGGCCGCGGCGGCCGCTGCCGTACCTGAAGGGGCAGTCGAGGCGCCGGGGGACGGTGCCGGCGTCGGAGCGGCCGCAGCGCTGCGTGAGCCGCCGAAGTCGGCCCGGATGACTTCGCCGCCGTCGCCCGTGTCCGCAGCCTTAGGGGCCGCAGCCTTGGCGGCCGCAGGCGCAGCCCGGGGAACATTGGGACGTCGGGTAGCCATGTCACTCCTTCAAAAGCGGACCAAAAACAGAACCGGTGGCCATGGTCTTTCAACCATAGCCACCGGTTACCGGTTTTCGCGGCTAACTAGCCCTTGAAACGCGGGAAGGCGCTGCGTCCGGCGTAGCGTGCGGCGTCGTCGAGTTCCTCTTCGATGCGCAGGAGCTGGTTGTACTTTGCGACGCGCTCGGAACGGGCCGGAGCGCCCGTCTTGATCTGGCCGGCGTTGGTGGCCACCGAGATGTCCGCGATCGTGGTGTCCTCGGTCTCGCCGGAGCGGTGCGAGGTGATGGTGGTGTAGCCCGCGCGCTGGGCGAGGGACACGGCGTCCAGGGTCTCGGTCAGGGAACCGATCTGGTTGACCTTGACCAGCAGCGAGTTGGCGGTTTTGGTGTCGATGCCGCGCTGCAGGATGGCCGGGTTGGTGACGAAGAGGTCATCGCCCACCAGCTGGACCTTGTCGCCGATGGAATCGGTGAGGGTCTTCCAGCCTTCCCAGTCGTTCTCGTCCAGCGGATCCTCGATGGAGACCAGCGGGTAGTCGGCCACGAGTTCGGCGTAGTAGTTGCTCATCTCGGTGGCCGTCAGGGCCTTGCCTTCGAACTGGTAGGCGCCGTCGGTGAAGAATTCCGAGGAGGCGACGTCCAGGGCCAGGGCGATGTCCTTGCCCGGGGTGTAACCGGCGTTCTTGATGGCTTCCTGGATCAGGTCCAGGGCAGCGCGGTTGGACGGCAGGTTCGGGGCGAAGCCGCCCTCGTCACCCAGGCCGGTGGACAGGCCCTTGGCCTGCAGGACGGACTTGAGGTTGTGGTAGACCTCGACGCCCCAGCGCAGGCCCTCGGAGAAGGTCTCGGCGCCGATCGGCACGATCATGAATTCCTGGATGTCGACGTCCGAGTCGGCGTGTGAGCCGCCGTTGAGGATGTTCATCAGCGGTACGGGCAGGACGTGCGCGTTCGGGCCGCCCAGGTACTTGTACAGCGGCAGGTCGGCGGACGCGGCGGCAGCGTTGGCAACCGCGAGGGACACGCCGAGGATGGCGTTGGCGCCGAGCTTGCCCTTGTTGGCCGTGCCGTCAAGGTCAATCATGGCCTGGTCGATGCTGCGCTGGTCGGTCGCGTCGAAACCGGTCAGGGCCGGAGCGATCTGGTCGATCACGGCGTCGACGGCCTTCTGGACGCCCTTGCCGAGGTAACGGCCCTTGTCTCCGTCGCGCAGTTCAACGGCCTCGTGCTCGCCGGTGGAGGCGCCGGAGGGAACTGCTGCGCGGCCGATCTGGCCGTCGGAGAGCAGAACTTCAACTTCTACGGTGGGGTTGCCACGGGAATCGAGGATTTCGCGGGCGTGGATGGCATCGATAAGCGCCATGGATATGCTCCTTTGGGTGAAGCGATCTGCAGGGAATCTGACTGCTTGGAATCTAGCTGTACATCAAGCTGAATAGCCGACGTCGTCGTCGTCACTAGCGTAGTCGAGAGTGGCGGAGGTTACGGAAACCTATCCAATCTCCGGACGTCTCGCGGGGGCTAGGGTGCCGGCAGCGCGGGGCCGAGGCCGTCCTGGAAGCGGCGGAGTGCCCCGCGGAGGGCGCGCTCGGCGTCGAACCCGGCGTCCCGGGCTTCCGCGACGATCCCGAACAGCAGGTCGCCGAGTTGCTCCTCGGTGGCCGGGAGTTCGACGCCGGTTCGGCTCGCCGGCGTCGCCAGGTGTACCCGTCCTGCCCGGTCCAGGAGCTTTTGGGCCCGCGCCAGGGCAGGGAGCGCGGCGGGGACGCCGTCGAAGACGTGGCCGCGGTCCGGTTTTTCGGCCTTCTTCACGGCATCCCACTTCAGGACGATGTCCTCCACCGTTGCGGGGAAAGAATCCTGCAGCGAACCGTCGGGCCGGAACACGTGCGGATTGCGGCGGATCATTTTGGCGGTGAGGCCGCGGGCGACGTCGTCGAGGTCGAAGGAGCTGCGCTCTTCGGCCAGGCGGGCGTGGAGGACCACCTGGAGCAGCACGTCCCCCAGCTCGGACTGTAGTTCGGCGTCGCCGCCGCCCGTCTCGATAGTCTCGGCGACCTCGTAGGCCTCCTCGAGGAGGTATTCCACGAGGGACTCGTGGGTGAGGGCGCCCATCCAGGGGCAGTGCTCGCGCAGGGCGGCAATCTTTTCGACCAGCTCCCCAAGCTCGCCGGCTCGCTTGGGGACCCCGGATGGTGTGGGCCCGCAGGCGAGCCCCTGGACGGGCGATGGTTCCTGGTTAGCCAAGGTCGGCGTAGGCCTCGTTGATGTATTCCACCAGTGCTTCCTTCTCCTCGAGCGGGAGGAAGGCAGCCTCGGCCGCGTTGAGGGTCAGCTCCAGCAGGTCGTCGAGGTCATAGTCGAACGTCTCGACCAGGAGCTCGAATTCGTCTGTGAGCGTGACACCGCTCATGAGGCGGTTGTCAGTGTTGATGGTGACGTTGAAGCCCAGCTGGTAGAGCATGTCCAGCGGGTGGCTTTCGATCCCCTCGCCGAAGCCGGCAATCGCGCCCGTCTGCAGGTTCGACGACGGGCAGATCTCCAGTGCGATGCCGCGGTCGCGCACCCAGCTGGCAAGCTCGCCCAGGGTCACAATGCCGATGGTGTCGCTGACTTCGTCGTCGATGCTTTCCACAGCCGACCCGGCGTCGTCGTCGGTCTCTTCGAATTCGATCGTGACGTCCTCGGCGATCCGTACGCCGTGCCCCAGGCGCAGGGCGCGGCCGTCGACGAGGGCCGACTGGATGCTTTCCAGCCCGGCGGCCTCGCCGGCGTGGACGGTGGCCGGGAAGTTGTGCTGCGCCAGATAGGTGAAGGCGTCCTTGAAGCGGGAGGGCAGGAAGCCGTCCTCGGCTCCGGCGATGTCAAAGCCCACGGCACCGTTGTTCCGGTGGCGGACGGCCAGTTCGGCAATTTCCTGGCCGCGATCGGCGTGGCGCATAGCCGTGATGAGCTGGCCCACCTGGATGTCGCGGCCGGTTTCGGCGACGGCGTCCACGCCGGCTTCCAGCCCGGCCTGCACAGCCTCGACCGCTTCGTCCAGGCTCAGGCCCTTCTGCAGGTGCTGTTCGGGGGCCCAGCGCACTTCGCCGTACACGACGCCGTCGTCAGCCAGGTCCTCCACGAACTCCTTCGCGACGCGGAACAGGCCTTCCTTGGTCTGCATCACGGCGACGGTGTGGTCAAACGTTTCCAGGTAACGGACCAGCGAGCCGGAGTCGGCGGATTCGCGGAACCACTCCCCCAAGGCGACGGGGTCCGTGGACGGCAGCGTGTGGCCGGCTGCTTCGGCAAGTTCAATGATGGTGGCCGGGCGGAGCCCGCCATCCAGGTGGTCGTGAAGGGAAACCTTGGGAAGGCTCTTCAGATCGAAGTCGAGGTCGGGGGCAGCGTCAGGAATAGTCTCAGTCACGTTCCAACCATAGGGTCGCAGGGCGCCGGATGCTACTTCCTGGCTGCTCCGGCCTCGGTGGGCGGGCCGGCCAGCATCGTGTCGTGGACGGCGGGTGTGTGCACCCGCTGCACATACACCTCCGTTGTGTTCTGCTGGCCTGACCCGGCGTCGGCGGGGGCGGGCCGAACGTCATGGCGGCCAAGGCGCTTGTGCCACCAGCGCAGGAGGTGGTCGATGAGGACGCCGAGCACGATCGCGAACACCACTGCGATCCCCGCGCTGAGCAGCGGGTTGTGGTGCAGCCACGGGAAAGAGCTGGCCAGGACGCCGATGCCGATCGAGTAGGCAACCCACGTGACGCAGGCGAAGGCGTCCAGGAAGAAGAACCTCCGGTGCGGAAACGCCGTGGTACCCGCCACGTAGTTGACGGCGACGCGGCCCCAGGGGATGTACCGGGCGGTGAAGATCAGGACGGCGCCGCGCTTCTCGAGCTCGTAGTGTGCCCACGCGAAGACCTTCTGGACCTTCGGCTTGCGCATCCAGCGGAACCGCTCGAGGCCGATCTTCCGGCCCAGCATGTAAGCCATGTTGTCGCCAGCCATGGCTCCAACGAGCGCCGTGAGGCCCAGAATCCACAGGTTGGGCTGGCCGCTGTGCAGGGAGTACGCCGCAAGGGCAACGATGAGGGTCTCGCTGGGGACCACCATCGCGAAGCCGTCCACGAAGAAGAACACCAGCAGCAGGGGGTAGATCCACCACTGGCCAGCGGCATGGAGCACGGCCTCGTTAATGAACTCCATGCGGGCGTGCTCCTTGATGACTGGAAACGGACAACTAAGCCGTACGAACATGCGATGACGGGCGGCGGAACGGGAGCGATTTGCGTCCCGGTAAACGTGACGCAAATCGCTCCTAAGTGTCCCACGGCCAGGGCGGGATTCGCTACGTTCCGGGCGGCGGATATTCGGGCGGCCGCCGCGGCTGCCGCGGCGGCCGGAGGGACGGAACGGACGGCGACCGTTCCGCCGGCGTGCGTCCGCGGAGCCTGCTGATCACGTAGTCGAGGATGACACCCAGGACGATGGCGAAGACGATCGCAATAGCGGCGCCCAGCAGATGGTTCCGCTCAAACCACGGGCCAACAAACAGCCCGATCCCCACCGAGTAGCCGGCCCAGAGGAGCGCCGAGAGCACGGTCAGGCTGATGAATCGGGGCCTCGGGTAGTGCGTGGCGCCGGCGGTCAGGTTGACGGCCACCCGTCCGATCGGAACGAAGCGCGCCACCAGGATCAGTGACGCCGGGCG
>JBKPJW010000619.1:0-3052 GCA_046730875.1 Actinomycetota bacterium
CCCCCTAACCTCGCACGCTCGGTTAGGGAACCCGGACGGCGGCCGCTCGCTTAGACGCACGCTTCCGAAAACCCAGCCCGGCCAGCCCCTCAAGGGCAGCTCACGTTTTAGTACAACCGACCACAACAGGACCGACGGGAACCGGCGCCTTCGAAGCCAAGGGGTGCTGGGGGATATACCGCCTACCGTGGCTCTGGTTGTCCCAAGCTCGATCATTGGGGGTTGAGCTTGATGACACCCTGAAAGCCACGAGGTTGCCCGGCTCTCAAAGAATACGAACGGCCGCAGTTTCTTCCGGAACTGGTGTCTTTCGAAAACTGTTGGCCTCCAGAACTGAACTGAATAGCGGCGGGTGAGGGGATTCCGGAAGCGTGCGTCTAAGGGAGCGTCGCGTCCGCCCAGCGGGCGCTTACGCGACCGAGCACGCGTAGGAATTCGCTCATCCGCCACCCAACCCGGACACGGTCGCCACGTAACTCAGCCACAATTGTTGCGGCCCCACGACTTTTCAAACGTAAAGGAAAAACACATGGCAAAAGTTGCCCCTGAACTGCAGTACTCCGACGAGCACGAGTGGGTTGCGCGGGAGGCCGGGAACGTCGTGTCCATCGGCATCTCCGCCGTGGCCACGGACGCCCTCGGCGACATCGTCTACGTGGACCTGCCCGAGGTGGGCTCCGCGGTGACCGCGGGGGAGACCTGCGGCGAGGTCGAATCGACCAAGTCCGTCTCGGACCTCTACGCCCCCGTCACCGGCGAGGTCACCGAAATCAACCCCGCCGTCGTCGATGACCCCGCGCTGATCAACAGCGATCCCTACGGCGCCGGCTGGCTGTTCAAAGTCGCCGCCGACTCGGACGGCCCACTGCTCTCGGCAGAGGACTACGCGTCCAAGAACGGCGGCGAACTGTGAGCGCCGCAACCGCGGCCGCGGGCACCAACACCGTCGCGTTTGAGCAGGTAGTCTCCCAGAGCCTGGACGCGGACCTCTCCGCCCTGGATCCGGAGATCGCGGCGAAGATCGACGCCGAACTCACCCGCCAGCGCAATGGCCTGGAGATGATCGCCTCGGAGAACCACACCGCCAAGGCGGTCATGCAGGCGCAGGGTTCGGTGCTGACCAACAAGTACGCCGAGGGCTACCCGGGCAAGCGCTACTACGGCGGCTGCGAGCACGTTGACGTGATCGAACAGCTCGCTATTGACCGGGTCAAGGCCCTGTTCGGCGCCGAGTACGCCAACGTGCAGCCGCACTCGGGCGCGCAGGCGAACGCCTCGGTCATGCATGCCCTGATCCGTCCGGGCGACACCATCATGGGCCTGAACCTGGCGCACGGCGGGCACCTGACGCACGGAATGAAGATTAACTTCTCCGGCCGGCTCTACAACGTCATCCCGTACCAGGTCCGCGAGGAGGACCACCGGATCGACATGGCCGAGGTGGAGCGTCTGGCCCAGGAGCACAAGCCGGCCCTGATCGTTGCCGGCTGGTCCGCGTACGCCCGGCAGCTGGACTTCGCCGAGTTCCGCCGGATCGCCGATTCCGTGGGCGCCTACCTGATGGTGGACATGGCCCACTTCGCCGGACTGGTGGCGGCTGGCCTGCACCCGAGCCCGGTCCCGCACGCCCACGTCACCACCTCCACGACGCACAAGACCCTCGCCGGTCCGCGCGGCGGCATCATCCTTTCCAACGACGCCGACATTGCCAAGAAGATCAACTCGGCCGTGTTCCCCGGACAGCAGGGCGGCCCGCTGGAACACGTGATCGCCGGCAAGGCCGTGGCGTTCAAGATCGCCGCGTCCCCGGAGTTCAAGGAGCGCCAGGAGCGTGTCCTGGCCGGTGCCAGGATCCTCGCCGAACGTCTGGTCCAGCCGGACGTGACCGCGAAGGGGATCAACGTGATCTCCGGCGGCACCGATGTGCACCTGGTCCTGGTGGACCTGCGAGACTGCGAGCTCAACGGGCAGGAAGCCGAGGACCGCCTCGCGGAAATCGACATCACGGTCAACCGCAACGCCGTGCCGTTCGATCCCCGTCCGCCGATGGTCACCTCCGGGCTGCGCATCGGCACCCCGGCGCTGGCTACCCGCGGCTTCGGCCAGGCAGCCTTCGCCGAGGTTGCGGACATCATCGCCGAGGCTTTGACCGCCGACGCCGGCGCGGACCTGTCCGGCCTGCGCGCCAGGGTGGAGGCCCTCGCCGCCGCCCACCCGCTCTACCCCTCGGTTGATAACCTCGCCTAAGGGACGTATGACTGAAGTAAGACACGACACCGGGCGGGCCGCGGCGACAAGCCGCCGCCCGGCGTCGTGCATCGGCGGGACTGCCGCCTACCGGCGGCCGGACCGCCTTCCGGCAAGACCCTCTGCCGGGCCACTGCAAGACCTAGTTAGGAACCGACAATGGCTGTTGGAGTCTTCGACCTCTTTTCCATCGGAATAGGGCCGTCCAGCTCGCACACCGTGGGGCCCATGCGGGCCGCCGCCGTCTTCGCCGAGGAACTCAAGTCCCTCGGCAAGCTGGCAGAGGTGGCGTCGCTGCGGGTGGACCTCTACGGCTCCCTCGCTGCCACGGGCCACGGCCACGGCACCATGACGGCCATCCTGCTCGGGCTTGAGGGCTTCCACCCCGAGCAGATCCTGCCGGAGGAAGTGGAGGACCGGCTGGCCACGATCGCCGAGACCGGCACCCTGCAGCTGGCCGGATCCGTCGCCCTGCCCTACGGCGTGAAGGACATGGTCCTGCGGCCGCTGACCATCCTGCCCCGGCACACCAACGGAATGACGTTCACGGTCTCCGACGCCGCGGGCGAAACCCTGCACCAGGCCACGTTCTTCTCCGTCGGCGGCGGCTTCATTGTCCGCGACGGCGAGGAGGACGCGGCCCTGAAGGAACTCGACGAGTCGAAAAAGGAACTTCCCCTGCCCTTCCGCACGGCCGCCGAACTCCTGGGCCGCTGCCAGTCCAAGGGCCTCTCGATCGGCGAGATCATGCTGGTCAACGAGCGAGCCTCCCGCACCGAGGCCGAGATCCGCGAAGGCCTGCTGC
>JBKPJW010000620.1:0-1153 GCA_046730875.1 Actinomycetota bacterium
GAGTTCGTCGGCGACGCCGGCCGCTCCATCTCCCTGGAGCACTACGGCGCCTCCGCGGACTACAAGCGCCTCTTCCAGGAATTCGGCATCACCGCCGAGGCCGTCACCGCCGCCGCCAAGGAATCCCTCGCGGCCCTCACCGGCTAAGCGGGGGACGCGCCGGAGAAGGCACCGCCGAAGTCGTCCCGCCGGCAGATTCAGCCCACGCCCGGCGGGGCCTAGCTCTTGGCGGTGGTGCCGGGTTCCTCGTCGACGTCCGGGCCTTCTGCCGCGTCCTGGGAATGGGCGCGGTCGTCAAAGGGTTCGGCCGCCGCGTCCCCCTCGGCGGGGGTCTCGCTGTGGGCGCGTTCCGGCGCCTGTGAGTCGTCGCTCATGGTCGCTCCTCTGCTGCGAATCCTGGGGTGGGTTGTCTCAGCTATTGACATCTAGCGCCTGCAGCGACGGGGCTGTCAAGGTCTCCCGGACCCTCGGGGGTGTCAGAACGGCACCCGGCCGCCAGGGCGGCTGGAATCCCGTTTGGGCTCCTTGCGGGGGCGCAGGGCATAGTCCCGGGACCGTTTGCTGGAGAGCGCCAGCAGCAGCAGGATGTCCAGGGTCAGGCCGGGGAGATTAGACCGCAGGGTGATGTCGGGACCGCCACGGAAGACATCGACGGCCTGGATGCAGATGGCGGCCGTGCTGAACGCCATGGCCATTGTCCTGGCCCAGTTCCGGCCCAGGAACACAAACCAGGCCAGCAGGACCTCGGTCAGGGCAAAGAGCAGGACCACTACCGTTGCGGCCGTGACGGCCAATTCCGTCTGTGCGGCCGTGACACCCGCGCCGGCCACGGACTGCGCCCATGAGGCCACATGTTCGTCCCGGAAGAACACCATGGAAAGAGCCAGAAGGACAGCCGCCGCTGCGCGGGCACAGACGAAGACCGTCCCGACAATGGTGGTTGCCGGCCGCCTGTTCCGGCTGTCGCTCGGAAGTCCGTAGCTCGACGGCCACTCCGACGCGGCGGGCGCGCCGGCGGTCCGGGTGAGATCGACGATCGGGAGATCGCCGTCGGTGCTGATGGTGTCGCCACCGCCGTTGCGCGAGTGATAACCGGTCGAGAAGTCGCGGATGACCCGGACCGCGGCTGCCGGATCGGCCCCGGTGATGGCTC
>JBKPJW010000621.1:0-1461 GCA_046730875.1 Actinomycetota bacterium
GTCCAGGGCTTTTCCGTGGGTGGCGAATACGGAACCAGTGCCACTTATATGTCCGAGGCCGCCACGTCAAAACGCCGCGGCTTCTTCTCCAGCTTCCAGTACGTCACGCTGATCGGCGGCCAGATGCTGGCCCTGCTGGTCCTCGTAGTCCTGCAGAATGCCATGCCCAAGGCCGAGCTGACCGAGTGGGGCTGGCGCATCCCGTTCGCGATCGGCGGCGTGGCCGCCCTGGTGGTCCTGTGGCTGCGGCGCTCCATGGAGGAAACCGTCTCGGCCGAACAGATCGAGGCCGCAAAGGCCCCTGCCGCGGCGGGCCAGGCACAGCCGGGGACCATGAAGCTGCTGTTCACCAGTTACTGGAAGCCGCTCATGATCTGCATCGGGATCACCCTTGGCGGCACGGTGGCGTTCTACACGTACACCAACTTCATCCTGAAGTTCATGAACGATACCTCCGGCATCGCCAAGACCGACACCTCGGTCATCAACTTCTGGGCGCTTTTCATCTTCATGCTGCTCCAGCCTGTCTACGGCATCATCTCGGACAAGGTGGGCCGCAAGCCGCTGCTGCTGTGGTTCGGGATCACCGGCGTCCTGTTCACCTGGCCGCTCCTGTCCGCCCTGGCCGGAACCAAGGATCCGATGACAGCGTTCCTGCTCATGATGGGCGGCCTGCTGATCGTGGGCGGCTACACCTCCATCAACGCCCTGGTGAAGGCCGAGCTGTTCCCCGCCTCCATCCGCGCCCTCGGCGTCGGCCTGGGCTACGCGATCGCCAACTCGCTCTTCGGCGGCACCGTCCCGCTCATCGGCGCGGCCCTGCAGAAGGCGGGCCAGGAAGAACTGTTCTTCACCTACGTCACCGTGGCCATCGGCATCTCCCTGCTGGTCTACATCTTCGCCCTGAAGAACAAGAAGTCCACGCACCTGGACCACGAGCAGGGTCATGCCTGGGAGCCGGCGGCCGTCGACCCGGGCACGGGCACGGGCACGGACAGGGACGAGGACAAGGACCTCATCGACGCCTCGCGCCGCTAGGGCAGGCAAGCTGGGCCGTTAGGGCAAAGCGAGGCGGGCCGGGAGGGCAGGCAAGGCAGGCCGGGAAGGCAGGCTAGGCAGTCCGCATGGCCGACTTCGCCGCGCCCGTGCCTGCGAATTCGCCGGAAGCGTGCGGGTTCGCCGTATATTTGCGGCGACCGCGAGCGTTTCCGGCGAACTCGCGGCTTCTGGCAGGGTCTAAGCTGCCGTGCCACACACCAATGCGCTGCCCCGGTGTCTCCGAATTCGCCGGAGGCGTGCGGCCTCGCCGTACCAATAGGCCGGAACCGCCGCGCCCGCGCCGCCGGGTGCGAGAATGGAGGCGGTTCCGGCCTCGTGTGTCACCGGGGCCGTCCAGTGCTAATACAGCCGGCCGTCCAGCGCCTTCCCGTTGCGGGCATGGGCCGCCGAGCGAACCACTAC
>JBKPJW010000622.1:0-1791 GCA_046730875.1 Actinomycetota bacterium
GACCACATCGACCTGCTGCTCCTGCATCTGCCCGTCGACTTTGACCGCACCTTGCCGCCTACAAGGCACTGGAAAAACTGCTGGACGACGGAAAGGTCCGCGCCATTGGCCTCAGTAACTTCCAAGTCGAGCAGCTGACCCAACTGCTCGAGAAGGCCGCGGTGGTGCCGGTTAACCAGATCGAACTGCACCCGTACCACCAGCAGCCAGAGGTCCAGGCATTCGGAGCTCAACACGGCATCCTCACCCAGGCGTGGTCCCCCATTGGCGGCATCACTTTCTACCGCGGGGACGCCGCACACCCCAGCACGCTGGAAGACGCGGTCATCGGACGCATCGCCGAGGCCCACTCCAAGAGCACCGCCCAGGTCATGCTCCGCTTGCACCTGCAGGAGGGCCGCTCCGCCATTCCGAAGTCAACCAAGCCACACCGCATCGCTGAGAACATCGACATCTTCGACTTCGAGCTCAGCGCAGATGAACTGGCCGCTATCAATGCCCTCGACTCCGGCAGAAGTGCCGGGCCGTCGTGGGATGAGGCATCCGCCGAGTTGGCCGAGTTGTTCGCAATGACCATCCCGGAGGCCCAGACCTGATCTGACGGCCGCAGCATCCGGCCACGCACCTGCCGCGACGGTCCGGTGCGACACATCCTGCCATTCACCCTCGTTGTTAGTGACCTTCGCTGAGCTCGGACGGTTCCGGCGCGCGGGAGTGTGTCCGTGAGTGGGTGGCCGCCCAGGTGGCGAGGAGCTGGAGGCTGTCGTGGGAGACGGTGCCGGGTTTGGCGGTGAAGGCCAGGAACATGAGCCCGCTCTCGGCGGAGAGGGGCATCGCTTCGAAGTCGAGTTCGAGGTTTCCGACGGTAGGGTGGTGGATCCGTTTGGTTCCGGTGCTGTGGAGGCGGACATCGTGGGAGGCCCACAGGATTCGGAAGTCATCGCTTCGGGTAGAGAGCTCACCGATCAGGTCGCTGAGCGCCCGGTCGTAGGGAACCCGCCCGGCTTCGACGCGCAGCATCGCCACTATTTGCTGCGCAGCGTCCTCCCAGTCCTGGTAGATCTCCCGGGCGCGCGGAGCCAGGAAGACGAACCGGGCGAAGTTCACCGTGGTCCCTTCCTGGTCGAAGATCTCGCTGAAAAGCGCCCTGCCCAGGGTGTTCGAGGCGATGACGTCCAGGCGCCCGTTCTGCACAATCGCCGGGATGCCCGTCATGGCGTCCAGGAGTTGTTGGACGCCGGGACGGACCCGCTGGGACTTGGCCGGGAGGCGCTTCCGCGGCGACCGGGGACCGGCATTGGCGGCCCGGACGAGGTCATGCAGGTGGGTTTGTTCGGCTTCATCGAGTTGCAAGGCCCGGCAGATGCCCGCCAGCACGGCGTCGGAGAAGCCTTTGGCGTTGCCCCGTTCCAGCCGGACGTAGTATTCGGTGCTCATCCCGGCCAGCAACGCGACTTCCTCACGCCGCAGACCCGGCACGCGGCGCCGCCCGCCGAAGTCCGGCAGCCCGGCCTGCTCGGGAGTGATCCTGGCACGTCGGGTCGCCAGGAAGTCCCGGATGAGGTTTTCGTTGTTCATGGCTTCGACGCTACGCCACCGGACGGCGGCTAGGGGGTCATAGCTATTAACCCTATAGACAGAGCCTGTTTACGGCTTCCGCAGTGGCCTTGAATTGAAGGACACCGGCAGGGAACCCTGCCTCACGGACTTCGTCAAGGGAAACACACCATGAGTGAGAACAACGTCTGGTTCATTACCGGAGCCGCCCGCGGCATGGGCATCGATATCGCC
>JBKPJW010000623.1:0-2612 GCA_046730875.1 Actinomycetota bacterium
CCCCCCCCCCCCCCCCCCCCCCCCCCCCCCCCCCCCCCCCCCCCCCCCCCCCCCCCCCCCCCCCCCCCCCCCCCACTACTCTGTTATCGTCGGCAGCGTCAAGATGTGTATAAGAGACAGGTCCAGAACGGCCCCTGCTGCGAGCTAGTTGGGCGGGCGGGGCGTCAGAGACCCAGCTCGGCAGGCACGGGAAGGTCCTTGTCCAGCAGGTTCCGCGCCAGGAAGTGCTCCACGACGCCGTACCAGACCTTGGCGTGCTGCGGCTGCAGGATCCAGTGGTTCTCGTCCGGGAAGTACAGGAAGCGGTGGTCCGTTTCGCCGTTGGCGTCGGCTGCCAGCTGTGACTTGGCGAGCAGTTCGTACCAGAGCCGCAGCCCCTCCCCGATCGGCACGCGGTAGTCCTTGTCGCCATGGATGACCAGCATCGGGGTGCGGATGTTCTCCACGTGCAGATGCGGGGAGTTCGCCAGCGCCATCTCGGCCGTCATCTCCTTGAGCCAATACTGCGCGGCGTCCGTGGTGGGACCGAACTGGTCGAGGGCCCAGAGGCTGGCGTGCGTGACGATTGCCTTGAAGCGGTCCGTCTGCCCGGCAACCCAGTTGGCCATGTAACCGCCGAAAGAGCCGCCCATGGCCGCCGTCCGTGTCTCGTCGATGTCCGGTCGCTGCACGACGGCGTCGGTGATCGCCATCAGGTCCGTGAACGGAGCCTTCCCCCACTCCCCCCAGCCGCGCTGGATGTGGTCCTGGCCGTAGCCGGTGGACAGGGCAGGGTCCGGCAGCAGCACTGCGTAACCGCGGGCCACGAGCAGCCACGGGTTCCAGCGCCAGGTCCAGGCATTCCAGGATGCCAGCGGACCGCCGTGGATCCAGAGCAGCAGCGGAGCAGGGCTCGCGGCTGACACGCCCTCCGGCAGGGCCAGGTAGGCGGGCACGCGGGCGCCGTCGGCCGCCAGCGTCTCCACCCGCTCAAGCCTCCCCTTGTATTGCGGGCGCTCGGCCGGCGCCGGCAGGCGGACGACGCTGCCGCCGTCGAGGTTGATCCGGACTGGTTCGGCGGGGAATTCGTAGGAGCTGCGCAGGGCGTAGGCATTCCTCCCGTCAGGTGCGACCACGACGTCGGTGTAGGCGGCGGCGTCGGCGGTCAGGCGGGTCACGGTCCCATCTCCTGTCACATCGATCCGGAAGACCGGCGAGGCGCCGTCCTCGTCGGCGGTGACCAGCAGGGCGGATCCGTCCGGCAGCCAGACGGCGGGGCGGGCCCAGCGGTCCCAGCCCGGGGCAAGCGGGGTCAGCGCGTCCCCGCCCGTTGCCGGGGCGGTGACGTCCAGGAGGTGCAGCTTCAGCTGCGGGGCGGTGAGCGGCGTGGTGTCGCTTTCACTGACCACAACCAGGTTCCGGCCGTCCGGACTGACCGGTCCCGGGAAATAATGCATGCCTTCCGTGTCGAGCAGCACCGTCCGGGTACCGGTGGCGACGTCGACGGCGACCAGCACGGAGCGCGAATCGGCGTTTGCGAGCGGCTTGATGAAGCTGCTGTAGATGGTTCGGCCATCCGGGCTCACCACCGACGTGGCATCCCGAAGCCGGCCGCCGGCGTCGGGCGTCAGGTTGCGGAGCTGCAGCGGCGCCGCGGCGTCGACCGTCGTGGGCTTTCCGGCCTCCAGCTGCCCGCCGGATTCGACGGCGAACAGGCGCGGCTGCGCCGGGCCGAGGTCCGCGTCCCAGTAGCGGACGGGGTAGCCGCTGTGCAGGATCGCGGCGACCTTGTTGTCCTTGCGCGCCTTGCGGCGTTCTTCGTCATTGTCCTCATCGGTGGAGCCGGCCAGAACCGAGGCCGCGACAACCAGGGTGTCAGCATCCCTGGCGGCGTGGAGTCCGCTGATTCCGCCGGCGCGGGAAAGAGCCACCCTTGCCTCGCCGCCGTGGGTCGGGAGGATCCAGAGGGCGTTGACGGGGTCGGCCTCGGGGCTTTCCGGATCGGGACGGGCCGAGGTGAAGTACAGGTCCCCGTTGGCGGCGAACACGGCGCCCGCCTCCCCCTTGGCGCTGCGCGTGATCCGGCGTGCCTGCTTGACCCCTCCCGGGTCCACCTCCCACAGCGCGGTGCAGTATTCGATGCCCTTGGCATCGAGTGTCGCCACAGTCGTGACCAGCCTCCCGCCGTCGGGGCTCAGCGCCAAGCCACTCACCCGGGGGATGGCGAGGTAATGGTCCAGATCATGGAAGGGGGTCTCGGGTTGTTCGCTCAGGGTCTCTGAGTCCTTGGCAGCCATGCACCGATTCAACACCGTCTGTGGCGTCGATCACAGAAAGTTTCACTCAGAGTGAAACACTACTTTCAGATCGACGGGCGGCAGGAAGGAAACGCAAAGGCCCCGCCGGTTCCTTTCGGAACGGACGGGGCCTTCGGAACTTACTGCTTAGACGCTCGGAGCGATCTCCGGGATGCGGGGTTTGGCGTTGCCGGCGAAGGTGAACTTCGCGTCGTCGCCCTCGCCTTCGACGTCCACCACCACGATGTCGCCGGAGTGCAGCTCGCCGAAGAGGATCTTCTCGGAGAGCTGGTCCTCGATCTCGCGCTGGATGGTGCGGCGCAGCGGCCGGGCACC
>JBKPJW010000624.1:0-3693 GCA_046730875.1 Actinomycetota bacterium
CTTCAGGGGTGTGCGCCACGATGCCAGCAAGCACGGGTACACCGTGCGCCTCGAACATATCGCGCGCCTGATATTCAAACAGGTCCACGGTTTAGTGTCCTTCTACGTCGAAGTAGTTTCTGTACAGCCGGACCCCACGTACTCGCGGTTACCGGGCTGCGGAATAAACGCACCCTGCGACAGGCTTGGAAACGAGCCACACGGCGCAATGCTCCTTTTTTGAACTCTAGTCCTTCGTTCGGACCAGCCCGTCCCAGAGTACCCGTTATGTGAGGAAGGACACTATTCTATGGAGCGTAGAAAAACCGCGAGATTACGGGGATTTTGGGGCGTCCGAGCCGTGCCGACCAGCCCTTCCACTAGGCATCGAGCTTGGTCAGCGGCGCGTAACGCAGCAGCAGCCGTTTCTCCCCGACGTCGAATTTCACCTTGGCGACTGTCTTGTCTCCGGCGCCCTCCACCGCCAGGACGGTGCCGTTGCCGAAGCTGGTGTGGTTGACCTTGTCGCCCACACTGACGGGGACGATTTCCTTCTGCGGCTGAACCCTGTTCTTGGCCACCGCGGCAGGCACATCCGCGTTGAAGCCCGCAGACGGGCTGGCACCGGCGCCGCGGGCGGTCCCCGCACCCCAGAACGATCCGCCGTAGCGGCTCGAACCGATCGCGCCGCCGCTCCCCCAGCCACCGCTCTGGCGGCTGGCGCCTTCGCGCTTCCACTCGACGAGCTCGGCCGGGATCTCATCAATGAACTGGCTCGCGGGGTTGTACTGGCTCTGGCCCCACATGCTGCGCACCTCGGAGCGGGTCAGGTAAAGCCGCTTTCGGGCCCGGGTCAGCCCGACGTAAGCCAGCCGGCGTTCCTCGGCCAGTTCCTTGGGATCGGTGGCGGATCGCTGGTGCGGGAACAGCCCGTGCTCCATGCCGGTAAGGAACACCACCGGGAATTCCAGGCCCTTGGCCGTGTGCAGGGTCATCAGCGTGACGACGCCGAGCCGCTTGGCCTCGGCCACCGCGGCGGCGAGGTCATCGGCCGTTCCGGCCGGGGCGTCCGGGATCTGGTCGGCGTCGGCCACGAGGGAGACCTGTTCCAGGAAGGCTCCAAGCGAACCTTCGGGGTTGTCGCGTTCGTATTCGCGGACGACGGCGACGAGTTCGGCGAGGTTCTCCACCCGGGATTCGTCCTGGGGGTCCGTGCTGGAGCGCAGTGTTGCCAGGTATCCGGTCTGTTCGAGGACGGCCTCCAGGGCGGCGGCCGCTCCGGAGCCGGTGGCCACCTCGGCGAGATCGTCGAGGAGCTTCACGAAGCCCAGCACGGCGTTGACCGAGCGGGTTGCCATGCCCGGGGCTTGCTCGGCGCGCCTCGCGGCGGTCATGAAGGAGGTGCGCTCACGCTCGGCAAGGGCAGCGACAGCACCTTCGGCACGGTCGCCGATGCCGCGCTTGGGTTCGTTGAGGATCCGGCGGAGGTTGACGTCGTCGTCCGGGTTGACCAGCACCCGAAGGTAGGCGAGGGCGTCCTTGATTTCCTTGCGCTCGTAGAAGCGCGTGCCGCCGACCACCTTGTACGGCAGGCCGACGCGGACCAGGACGTCTTCGATCGAGCGGGACTGGGCGTTGGTGCGGTAGAAGATGGCGACGTCACCGGGACGGAGGTTGCCCTCGTCCTGCAGCCGGTCGATTTCCTTCGCGATGAACTGGGCCTCGTCGTGCTCGTTCTCACCGACGTAGCCGACAATCTTTTCGCCGTCGCCTTCGGCCGTCCAGAGCCGCTTCTCGGGCCGGTTGGGGTTGCGGGAGATCACCGAGTTGGCGGCGCTGAGGATGGTCTGGGTGGAGCGGTAGTTCTGTTCGAGCTTGATGGTGCGGGCGTCCGGGTAGTCCTTCTCGAACTCCACGATGTTACGGATGTCCGCGCCGCGGAAGGCGTAGATGGACTGGTCTGAATCGCCGACAACGGTCAGTTCGGCGGCCTCGGGGCCCTCGCCGACGATCTCGCGGACCAGGGCATACTGGGCGTGGTTGGTGTCCTGGTACTCGTCCACGAGGACGTGCCGGAAGCGGCGGCGGTAGGAGTCGGCGAGCGCCGGGAAGGCCCGGAACATGTAGACGGTCTCGGCGATCAGGTCATCGAAGTCCATCGCGTTGGCCTGGCGGAGCCGCTGGGTGTAGCCCTTGAAGACCTCGGCGACCGCCTGTTCGAAGGGATCGTTGTAATTGGCGCTGGAGGAGTAGCTGTCCGCGTCGATCAGCTCGTTCTTGAGCGCGGAGATTTTGTGCTGGATGGCCTTGGGCGGGAAGCGCTTGGGGTCGAGGTCCAGGTTCTTGGCCACGAGGTTGATGAGGCGCAGCGAGTCCGCGGAGTCGTAGATGGAGAAGTTGGAGTTCAGCCCGACGTTCTTGGCCTCCCGGCGCAGGATCCGGACGCAGGAGGAGTGGAAGGTGGAGATCCACATGGTCTTCGCCCGGCCGCCGACCAGCGCCTCGATCCGTTCTCGCATTTCGGCCGCGGCCTTGTTGGTGAAGGTGATGGCCAGGATCTCGCCGTAGTGCGCCCGCCTTGTGGCGATGAGGTACGCGATCCGGTTACTGAGCACCCGCGTTTTTCCGGAGCCCGCGCCGGCCACAATCAGCAGGGCGCCGCCGGCGTGCTTGACCGCTTCCTCCTGCTGGGGATTCAGTCCCTCGAGGAGTTCGCTGGCGTTCGGCAGGTGCGGACGGTCCCAGCCGTGCGGGCCGTCGGGGGCGTTGCCGGCCAGGCCATTGCCGTTCGGGCCGGGGCCGTGCGGGCCATTGCCGCCGTGGCCGCTGCCAGCCGGGCCGTTGCCGCCGCCGCCAGCCGGACCATTACCGCCGCCGGGGCCGAATCCGGGGCCTGAATCCAGCCCTGCGACGCCGGTCCCGGCCCGCGCTTTGGTGCGTGCCGCCGCGGTCGAGGCAGCTTGGAAGGGTCCGTCGGCGTAAGGGTCAAACAACATATCCATGGTGTATCTAAGTCTAGGCGGTGGCACTGACGGCTGCGTCCGCCCCTCGGGACATGCCCTCCGCCGACGGCGCCCAGTGGACATAATCCCCTCCGGCCCACTCCTGACCGCGAACAAGGAGCATGTCCCGCCGACCCTGCGCCGTGGAACGGGCATGTCCTCTGCAGCATTCACCCAGTGGACATAGTCCCCTCCGGCCCACTCCTGACCGCGAACAATGAGCATGTCCGGCCGACCCTAAGCTGCGAAACGGGCATGCCCTCGGCCGACTGCGCCCAGTGGACATAATCCCCTCGGGCCCACTCCTGACCGCGAACAAGGCGCATGTCCGGCCGACCCTGCGCCGCGGAACGGGCATGTCCTCGGCCGCCCGCGCCCAGTGGGACATAGTCCCCCCGGCCCACTCCTGACCGCGAACCATGAGCATGTCCCGCCGGACCTTACGCTGAGCAACGGGCATGTCCTCGGCCGCCTGCGCCCAGTGGACATAGTCCGTTTTGTGATCTGTCTGATCGCGAACAATGAGCATGTCCCGCGGACCCTGCGCTGCGGACGGGCATGTCCTCGGCCGCCCGCGCCCGGCGGACATAGTCCGTTCTGTGACCTGTCCTGATCGCGAACAATGGGCATGACCATCAAAGCCTGCGCTGAAGAATGAGCATGCCCCGCGGCTGTCTCTTATACACATCTCCGAGCCCACGAGACTGTGTTA
>JBKPJW010000625.1:0-3109 GCA_046730875.1 Actinomycetota bacterium
CGTACACGCTGTTCTCGATGGCGCGTGCGGCGTTCAGCGCCAGCCACTGTTCGGTCTTGTGGGTGCCCGGCACCCAGGACGAGCAGACCAGCAGAACCTGGGCGCCGGCGTCGGCCAGCGACCTGGCCAACTCCGGGAACCGCAGGTCGTAACAGGTCAGAAGGCCGAACCGCGCTCCCCCGGACTCAAATACCACCGGATCAGTGGACGGCCCCGGCTTGATGAAGGTCGATTCCCCGAAGCCCTGGGCGTCGAAGAGGTGGATCTTCCGGTAAAAGGCGAGCCGAGCGCCGTCAGGCCCGAAAGCCACCAGGGTGTTGTACGCCTTGCCCGGTTCCTCCGAGGTTTCCACCACCCCCGCCACCAGCGCGATGCGGTGGCGGCGGGCAGTGCTGGCGAGTTCCCGGCAGACGGGACCGTCGAGCGGCTCGGCGACTTCGGGGAAGGTGGCGTCCACCTTCTTCTTCTCGTAGGTGGCGTATTCGGGGAAGGCGACCAGGGCGGCGCCGTCGCGAGCGGCCGCGGCGGCGAACCGGTCAATCGCAGCAAGGTTGGCCTTTATATCGGTGCCAGACTCCAGCTGCCCGAGCGCAATCTTCACGGTTGATCCTTCCCCTTCTGTCAGTGGGCTCAGCTCGGGCGGCGGCACCTGGTCAGGCAGCATTTCGTCAGCCGCTCCCGTTCAGGCGGCCGATTCAACCGTCGCCTTTTCCGTGGCCGTCATTTCCGGCGGCGCCGCCTTGAAGCCGCGGGTGATCAGGGCCAGGACCACGATCCCCAGCACCAGCCAGGACACTCCCAGCGTAATGGCGTTGCTGTCCAGCTGGGAGAGCAGGTAGGCGCAGATGATGGCTCCGACCACCGGGACCACCACGTAGGAGACCGGGTTCAGCTGCTCTCCGGCCCGGCGCCGGCGCACGTAGTGGAAAACCACAGAGACGTTGACCAGCGTAAAGGCGGTGAAGGCACCGAAGTTGATGAACGACGTCGACGTGGCGACGTCCAGGAAGATCGCGATCAGCCCGACGATGCCGGTGAGCACGATGTTGACGATCGGAGTGTGGAACTTCGCGCTGAGCCGGCCGAAGACCGCCTTGGGCAGGACGGAGTCCCGGCCCATGGCATACAGCAGGCGGGAGGCGCTGGCCTGCGCCGCCAGTCCTGAGGCGAATTGCGCCGCCACCAGGCCGGCGAGGAACACCGCGCCGAACAGCTGGCCGCCGATCTGCAGTGCGATGGCGCTGGCCGCGGAGGCGGAATCGTCGAAGACCCCGCCGGGGTGCACCAGCTGCGTCACGTAGGACACCACCACGAAGATGCCGCCGCCGATCAGCGCAATGAGCATGATGGCGCGGGGCATGTTCTTGCGCGGGTTAATGGTCTCCTCGGTGAGGGTGGTGACGGCGTCGAACCCGAGGAACGAGTACGCGGCGATGGCGGCACCGGCCGAGATGGTGGCGAGGCTGGACGTGTCATTGAAGAACGGCTGGGTGCTGACCAGACCGCCGGCGCCCTGAGTGGACACCACGCTGCCGATGGACAGCGCCACAAAAAACACGATGACCAGCAGCTGGAAGGCCATCAGCACGTAGTTCGCCTTGTCCGCCACCTTGATGCCCAGGATGTTCAGCACCGTGGTGATGAGGATGAAGCCCACAATCCAGACTGCGATCGGAATCCCGGGGAACTGCGCGGTCAGATACGAGCCGCCGATGAGCCAGATGACCATGGGCAGGAACAGGTAGTCCAGCAGGATGGCCCAGCCCACCAGGAACCCCACCCTGGGATCGATGGACCGGCGGACGTAGGTGTAGGCGGAACCGGCCACCGGGTAGGCGACGGCCATCCGGCCGTAGCTGTGCGCCGTGAATAGCATGGCGACCATGGCCACCAGGTAGGCGGCCGGCGATGCCCCGCCGGTGGTTTCGGCGATGATGCCGAAGATCCCCAGGACAATCAGCGGCGTCAGGTAGGCCAGTCCGAATAGGACCAGGGAGGGCAGCTTCAGCGTGCGGGTCAGGGTGGGTGTTGTCACGGTGTTTCCTTAGGCGTTGAAGGACTGGGGAGCCCAGGTGGCCGGGTTGATCCGGCCCTGGTACACGGGCAGTTCGACGGCGTCCTCGCCGTCGCGGAACTGGGACCAGGGGCGGTTGAGATTTTCGGTGCCATGCGTTCTGACGTGCTCGACGGCGGCAAGGTCCAGTTCCGCCGTGAGCAGCACCGGGGCGTCGTCGTCGGCTGCTGCGATGGTGTTACCTTCGGGGTCAACGATGATGCTCAGGCCCTTACCGGTGGGGCCGGCGCAGTTGACGCTGACCACGAAGACCTGGTTGACAATTGCGTTGGCCTTGGCGAGCACAAGTTCCTGCCGGCGGTCCGGCGTGGTGGTTTTCACAACGTTGAGGATCACCTCGGCGCCCATCCAGGCAAGCTGGCGGGAGACCTCCGGGAACCACGCGTCGTAGCAGATATTCAGGCCCACCCGGCCGATGCCGGCAAGGTCAACGGTGGTGAACCGGTCGCCGGGGTCGTAGGGCTCGAACGGCCGCCACGGGAACACCTTGCGGTAGTAACCGGCCAGCTCCCCCTCCGGGGACAGGACCAACTGGGTGTTGAACAGCTGGCCTTCCGGGCCGCGCTCGCAGACGCTGCCCGGGACCAGCCAGATGCCGAGGTCCGCGGCCAGCTGCCGGAGCTCCTTGACCCGGGGACCGTCCAGCGGCTCGGCGGAGGCCTGCAGCACTTCCGTGCGCTGCTGGTCAGGTTCGGAATCACCGAACAGGTGCAGCTCCGGGAAGACCACCAGTTTGCTGTGCGGCTGGGCCGCGAGGGCAGCTTTGACCTCGTCCGCGAAGGCCGAGACGGGTTCGCCGATGAGCCGGGGCCGGGCCTGGGCGGCAATGAGGGGAAGGGTGCGTTCCATGGTTATCTCCATGTTGGGGATGTGATCTGGACTATATTAGATCAGAATGATCCATTTATGGGAAGAGGGGCAGATGGGCCGTAAAGTAGCGGATATGACCCGTCAGTTGGAGGACACCGCCGAGCCATCACCCATCGGCACTTCACCGATCGGCGCGGGCCGGCTGGCCGGCATCGACCGCCGCAG
>JBKPJW010000626.1:0-1011 GCA_046730875.1 Actinomycetota bacterium
TTCGACGGCCGCGTATCCGAAATCCTAGCACCGGACGGCTCTGTGGCGTCGGAACGGTAGGCTGGGCGGGTGCCTATAACTAACGAACGCATCGTCTGGATCGACTGCGAAATGACCGGCCTGGACACCAAGAATGACGCCCTCATCGAGGTGGCCGCACTGGTGACCGATTCGGAGCTCAACATCCTGGGTGACGGCGTCGACGTCGTGATCAAGCCCGACGACGCCGCCCTGGCGCAGATGAACGACTTCGTCCGCGACATGCACACCCGGTCCGGTCTGTTGGAGGAGCTGCCGCACGGCAAGACCATGGCCGAAGCGCAGGCGGCCGTGCTCGACTACATCAAGAAATGGGTTCCGGATCCCAAGAAGGCCCCGCTGGGCGGCAACTCGGTAGGCACCGATCGCGTCTTCCTGGTCCGTGACATGCCCGAGATCGTGGAGCACCTGCACTACCGGGTTATCGATGTGAGCACCATCAAGGAACTCTCCCGCCGCTGGTTTGCCCGGGCCTACTTCCAGTCCCCTGCCAAGTTGGGCGGGCACCGGGCGCTCGGGGACATCAAGGACTCCATCGACGAACTCCGGTACTACCGCGAGGCGGTCTTCGTCCCCGCGCCGGGACCGGACAGTGCGACCGCGCAGCGGATCGCCAAGCGCGTCATGGGCGGGGACGCGGCCGAGCCCGCCCCGGCCGAATAGCACCCCACCTCCGGAACGAGCCCCGGGACGCGGCGCGGAAAAGTAATCTGCGCCACGTTTCGCGGAAATTTTGGTGAAAATCGCAAAAGTGGCAAAACCACCCCCGAACAACAGGTAAGCTATTTGTCGTTGCCTTTCCAGCCGCCCGGTTCGCCGGAAGGCGTTGAAAAGGCACATGGTGGGCGTAGCTCAGTTGGCAGAGCGCCTGGTTGTGGTCCAGGAGGTCGCGGGTTCAACCCCCGTCGCTCACCCTCATGAAGGACGGCAGTGATTGTCCGACCTTTTCCAAAGGCCGCACCGGATATCCGG
>JBKPJW010000627.1:0-12377 GCA_046730875.1 Actinomycetota bacterium
CCCAGTCGGCCTTGAGTTCTACGCCGGCATCTGCGGCTGGACCCTGGCCCGGGCGCACGCCCGGTCGGGCGACCCGATCGCGATCGCCGCCTATCTCGGCAAGAGCGACAAGTTCGATCGTTCCATCACCGATTTTTCCGAGCGTTACGCGGACCAGAACGAACAGGACTACCAGGCCTTCGCCGAAGCCGTCCGCTCGGGCCGCCTGGAAGCAGTTGAAGGCCTCTGATTCCGGATGATGCCCCCGGTGCCGGACTCGGCACATCCCGGGACAGAGACGGCCGGATGCCGGATCAGCAGGTTCACCGGAAGGCGGCACCGTGAGTGAACGGCTCGAAGGAAGACAGATTTCCCTCTGGGTAGCCACGGCCGGCGCCATCCGTTACCCGTCCCTGGACTCGGATCTGGAAGTCGACGTTGCCGTGGTTGGGGGAGGGATCGCCGGCCTGAGCGCGGCGCTGGCCCTCAAACGTGCCGGATGCACCGTCGCGGTCCTCGAAGCCGCACGGATTGGCACCGGCGTCACAGGGCACACCACCGGCAAGGTCACCTCCCTGCACCGTCTGCCCTACAGCGAACTTGCAGAGCGGCACGGCCCGGATATCGCACGCACGTACGGGCAGGCCAACCAGGCCGCCCTTGAGCACATTGCGCGTGTGGTGGCAGAGGAGGGCATCGACTGCGACTTCCGCAGGGTGTCCAACTACACGTACGCGGAATCCGACGACGCCCTGGCCCGGGTCCGCGACGAGGCAGCCCTGGCTGCGCGGCTCGGACTTCCTTCGGTCTATACCTCCGACGTGCCGCTGCCGTTCGCTGTCCGGGGCGCAGTCCGGTTCGACGGCCAGGCGCAGCTTCACGCGGTGAAATACCTGCAGGGCCTCGCCCGCGCGGTGGACGGCAGCGGCAGCCGTGTGCTGGAGGACTCACGTGTCACGTCGGTCCGCGATGGCGCACCGTGCGTCGTCGAGACCGGGGCCGGCACGGTCCGGGCACGGGAGGTGATCGTTGCCACCAACGTTCCTCTAGGCGACGCCGGGTTCTTTACCGAGCGGTGCTTCCCGCACCGGTCCTACCTCGTGGCCAGCCTCGCAGCCGCCGCGCCCCTGGACGGGACGTTTATCAGCGTGGACGAGCCGATGCGCTCCATCCTGGCGATCGACGTCGGCGATTCCCGTTACGTTCTCACCGGCGGCGAGGGGCACCGCGCCGCCGAGCCCGGTGACGCTGCCGGCCGCTACCGCCGCCTCGCAGACTTCTCCCGTGAACGGCTCGGCACCGCGGAGGCCAGCTTCCGCTGGTCCACGCAGGACATGATGCCACTGGACGGGTTGCCCTACGCCGGGCGTTTGGGCCCCACGGCGAAACACCTTTACGTGATCACCGGCCTGCGCAAATGGGGCCTGACCAATGGCACCGCCGGGGCGCTGATCCTGGCCGATGCTCTCTCCGGGCATGCCAACCCCTGGGCGTCGGTATTCGACCCCACGCGGACCACGTCGCCCGGCCGGGCAGGCGGAGATCGGCGCCAAGCGGTGCCGGGCGGGCAGCCGGTGCCGGGCGGGCAGCCGGTGGCCCGAGCCGTCGAAGGGTTGCTTCCTGGCGAAGGCACCGTCGTGGAGATCAACGGCCACAAGACCGCCGTCTACGCCGACCCTGCCGGAGACCTCCACGCCGTCTCCGCCATCTGCACGCATTTGGGCTGCACGGTCGAGTTCAATGCGGACGACTCGACGTGGGATTGTCCCTGCCACGGCTCGCGGTTTGCCGCTGACGGCGCGGTCATCCAGGGCCCGGCGGCCGTAAATCTCGAGCCCCGGCCTGCACCGTCCCGCGCGGAGGCGCCCTCCGGCACGGCCGGACCTGCCTCCGGCGCGCCCTCGCAGCCCGGCTGATCCGCGCCCTGGCGCATCGTCTTCCCCTGTTGTCGCCCTCCCCTGTGGTCGGCCCGGCCGGGTCATGTACCCGACGGGGTTTCGGCGCATCACGCGGGGGAGCTGGTCGCCACCAGGGTTGCGGCGGAGCCGTTCCAGCACGAGGACGTCCCGGCGTCCCGTTCAACGCGTGGAACCCGCGACGCGCCGACGAGGTGTCCGCTGTCCGGCGCGGACGAAGCCGACGGCGGCCAGTACGGCTCCGGCGCCTTCGGCCACCGCACTGAAGGTTTTCTCGTAGTACCAGACGGGCTCGTACATGGCGGGAAACGGACCGAAGGCGGGTATGTCCACGTAGCGGTAGAGGACCACGGCGACGAATGCACTCAGTGCAACCACGAATGCGGCGGCATAGGCGGCCCGGCTGCCGCGCCAAAGCACGAACAACCCGGCGAGCACCGCCGCGGCTGATTCCAGCAGGAAGAGATTGCCCTGGCCGATCCCCGCCGGGTTCCCCGCCTGGTAGCCCGGGGCCAGATGAAGATGGACGGCGGCGTCGATGAACAAAGCACCGGCCGTGAGGATCCGCAGTGTCATGCCGGTGCCGTGGACACGCACGGAGCGTCCCGGGTGGCTTTGGGCGCTCATTTGACGATTGCTCATTTGACGATCAATGTGCCGTGCATGTTGGGATGGTAGGTGCAGTGATAGGCGTAGGAGCCCGGCGTCGTCGGCGCAGTGAAGCTGGCTGTCCCGCCGCTGCCTTGGACCTCCACGTCGAACGCGGAGCCTGCGTCGGCTGTGACAGTGTGCTCAGCGGTGTCCATGTTGGTGACGCTGATCGTCGCGCCGGGCGCCACAGTCAGCGGCTCGCCGTACGCGAAGTCCTTGATCGTGATAGCCGCGGCTGCGGTGCCCGCCGTCGGGCTGACCGCAGGGGCCGATGCTGACGTCGGGGCCGGAGCAGGGGCCGGCGACCCACCTCCGCCGGCGCAGCCGCCGGTCGCGAGCAAGATCAGAACCACCCAGAGTGACGATAACTTCCTGCCACTGTTCACGGCGAACCACCTCCAGCGGAATGCGGAAAAGGACGAAGGACCGTCCTAAATTCATTGTGCGCCTGTCGGGCACGCATGGAGCCTGACCGGGGAGATAGCGCACTAACGACGTTCATCCGGCGGCCGCGGAGGAAACATTCCGTGAAGCATGAAGAGTGCGGGCCTTGTGGTGTGGGTTTGAGTGCACCGGGGGACATGCCCTCGCCCGGCCCCGAGGGATGGACATAGCACCTATATGCCCGTCCTTGGCCTCGACCAAGGGACATGTCCTGAGGGTTTCCGGTGCTCGGAGGGGCATGTCCATTCTTGGCGTGTGGAAGGGGACATGTCCTGAGGGTTTCCGGTGCTCGGAGGGGCATGTCCATTCTTGGTGTGTGGAAGGGGGCATGTCCTGAGGGTTTCCGGTGCTCGGAGGGCATGTCCATTCTTGGCGTGTGGAAGGGGGCATGTCCTGAGGGTTTCCGGTGCTCGGAGGGCATGTCCATTCTTGGCGTGTGCTAAGAGGCTTGTCCTGACGCGGGTGGAGCGACTCAAGGGACATGTCCATTTTTGGCGTGTGGAAGGGACATGTCCTGAGGTTTTTGGCTGATCCCGAGGTATATGTCCACTGCACGTGTGCATCGAGGGGCTTGAACGCGAACTAGGGCACCCTAGAACCTTCAAGAGGCCTGCTGACACTCGCCACCGCGGACGATTCCTCGCTGGTTCTTCCCGCTCTGGAGTGCAGCCCTGACTCAGGCGCCCTCGGCGGGCGCGTCTATGCTGGCCGGGGGCTGAAGGCGTGCGCCGGAGGCTAGCAGCGCCTCCAGAATGGGGGAAGGACTGGGTTCGGCCAGGAGGAAGCCCTGCCCCATGTCGCAGCCCAAGGAACGCAGCAGGTCCAGCTGCCCGGTGTCCTCGATGCCTTCGGCGATGACCGCCATGTCCAGCTTCCGCGCCACTTCCAGGATGCCCTCGAGCATCGCTGCAGCCGGGGCGTCTCGAGGCAGCCCGGCCAGGAAGGAACGGTCGATCTTCAGAATGTCCGCAGGCAGCACCGCAAGTGTGCTGAGCGACGAGAACCCGGTCCCGAAGTCGTCGATCGCTATGCGGACACCGAAGCTCTTCAGCCGCGTGAGGGCCGCCACGCCGCCGTCGGAGTCCGTGGCCAGGGCGGATTCGGTGACTTCAAGGATCACCTTGTCAGCCTGGGAAGCGGGGTGGGCCAGGATGCGTTCCAAGGCGGCGAGGTTCCGGTGGCTGGACAACTGAAGCGTGGATAGATTGACCGAGACCCAGATGTCCGGGGCGGTGCCGGGGGAGCGGCGCCAGCCGGCGACGTGACGGCTTGCGGTGTCAAGCACCCAGCAGCCGATGGGGCCAATCTCGCCGGTTTCCTCGGCCAGGGGAATGAAGTCTGCCGGCGCCAGCCGGCCGAAGGTCGGGTGTTCCCAGCGGACCAGGGCCTCCACCCCGGCAATTTCACCAGTGCTCAGATGAACCACCGGCTGATAGTCGAGGCGCAGCTGCCCGGCCTGCACGGCCGTCGCGAGGTCCGCCCGAAGTGCGGCACGGTATGTCATTCCGTCATAGCCGCGGGCATCGAAGAGCTGGTAGCGGCCCTTGCCGCCATGCTTGGCCATGTACATCGCGAAGTCCGCCTGCCGCATGAGTTCGGCAGGATCTGCCGTTTCGGCGCTCCGCTGGGCGGCACCCATGCTGACCGTCACCTTCAGCCGGACACCATTGATGGAGAAAGGCTCGCGCAGCGCGTCCTGGATACGTAAGGCGACGTCGTTCGTGGCCGTGCCACCGTCATGCATCACGACGATCGCGAATTCGTCTCCGCCGAGCCGGGCGACGAGGTCATAGTCCCGCACGCAGCCCCGGAGGCGTTGGGCGAGCTGAATGAGCAACGCGTCGCCGCCCTCATGGCCGAGCGAATCGTTGACGTCCTTAAAGTCGTCGATGTCGATGATCAGCAGGCCTTCGCGCCGGTCCCTGGGCCTGGTCCAGGGGAGCGCGGTGCCGGTGTCGTCGCCGCCCGGGAACTCGTCATCGGGGCCAAACACGGCAGCGAGGCGTTCGGTGACGACCGTCCGGTTGGCCAGTCCCGTCAGGGGGTCGTGCGTGGCCCGGTAGGTCAGCTCCAGGTGGCTGTTGTGAACTGTGGCGGCCATGGAATTGAATGCCGCGGCCAGCTGGCCCAGCTCGTCGTCGCGGGCAACGTGGATCCTGTGGCTGTAATCACCCGATTGCAGCTTCAGGACACCCCGGTGCAGCCCTTCCACCGGGCGCATCAGGTACTTCGTCATCCTCCGGCGGAAATAGAACACGCCGCCGCCGGCCAGCGCAAAAAGGGCCGTGCGGCCCGTCACCGCCAGCTGCTGGAGGTCGGCGCCGCGGGCGATGCCGTCGTCGAGCGAGTCGAGCGAGGCGCGTCTGACGTCGGCAAGCAACGCACGGGCGCGGGCGCCGGACGCGGCGAATGCCGGTGCCTCCGCCACGTGGTTGCCCCGGAGGCTGGCCACTTGCGGGCCCCAGAGACCGTGCGCGGAGAGGCCCTCCTGCCATGCCGTCCGGGCCTCGTGGATTGTGGCCCGCATGCCGTATTCATCCGTCAGGATCCCTTCAACGGCATCGAACCGGGCGGAGATGTCCTCCTGCTGCTGCAGGAAGCCCGACGTATCGACCGGCACAGCTGACAACAGCTGCAGGCCGGCCTGTTCGTGGATGTCGAGGCCGGACCGCAGCTCGGCTACCGCTTCGGACTCGAGGCGATGATGTGCGGCAGCCTGCTGGATCTGCTCCGCGACAACCCGGACGCCAACGATGGTTGCCACGGCCCCGACGAACAGGGTCACAAGCACCAGCGTGAACGCCCTGGACCATTCACGTTGCAGGCTCCCTGTCCGGGCGGGTCTGCCGGTCGGCGTCGGCGTGTCCACCGGTCCCTGAGCCGGGCCGGGGGCGCCGCCGTCGAGCGGTTTCCCTGCAGCGTCGAACGGTTCCCCTGCGGTGTCGGACGCCGGCGGCGCGGCGGCCGGGTGCGGCTTCTTGCTATTGGAGTCGTGCATCGTCAACCTCCGGCCCCCGTGCCGGCATTCGCCGCATCGTCATTCAGGAGCGTAGCCGAACGCGCCGGGCTGGTCATGTCCCGCGGCTTTCCGGGCCGTATTGTGACGCATGACACAGAAGTGTCATAAGTGGACGATCAGTCCGGACTACGCTGTTCCCAAGCTTTCTCCTGCCGGCTTGCCGGGTCTAGCTGAGGCAGTCCGCGCAGTACGCGTGGCCGGCCTTCTCTCTGGCGAGCTGTGACCGGTGCCGCACCAGGAAGCAGGAGTAGCAGGTGAATTCGTCCTCTTTTTGCGGGATGACCGTGACGGTCAGTTCCTCCCCGGACAGGTCCGCTCCCGGAAGTTCTACTCCTTCGGAGGTGTCAGCCTCGTCTAACTCGCGGACGACGCTTCGGGCGTCGGGTGCGTTCGCCGAACGGAGGGCCTCGAGAGAAGCGTTGCGTGATTCCGCAACGTCGGAGCGTACTTCGTCATAATCGGTTGCCACCTGGTGGTACTCATTTCCGTTGCTGTGCGTCTGGTCGGGAGCCTGTCCGGCTCTCCGGGATTGAACGGTACAGCATCCCGCCGGGTAAATGCCGGGGACAGGAGGAGTCGCGGCAGTGACTCTCACAACACCGGGCTCCGGCCGCCCGCCGTGCCGGCCTTCCGGCTTCGTTCGCCACTGGTCACCCGGGCGTCACTCGCCGTTAATTTCTGTGTCCTAGCCTGATGCCTTGGGGACCATCCACCTTGGGCACCATCCGTAACATCCGCCGGGAGGAATTCACACTATGGCCGATATCGCTGCGGTGCTGGGACGGCTCACGCCGGACGAACTCGATGAGCTGCGGTCCCTGGGCCCCAGCGGACACCTGACCCGGCGCCTCACCGACGCCCTCGACCGGGCAGCCGGCGGCCCCGGAGCCGGGCGTGGCTACTACGTCTCCAACGGGAGCGTCAGTTCCACGGGAGGCCCCCACGTGATCCTGCGCAGCGACGTTTCAGGCTGGTTGTTCGGGCCTGGCCCACAGGCCTAATCGGCGGCCAGCGCACCGCTGCCCACACGGTCACGCCGGGTTCCTTCCGGGCCGGTCCCGGAAGGGCCATACTGGCTCCAAGGGAGGGGGCGGCCGGATTGCGGATCTTGATGGTTGAGGATGAACACGCCCTGGCGGAAACAGTCCGCCGCGGACTGAAGAACGAGGGCTTCGTTGTGGACGTCGCCCACGACGGCGTCCTGGGCCTCTCAGCGGCACTGGAGAATGCGTACGATGCGATCCTTCTGGACCTCATGCTGCCGCGCATGAACGGCTATGACGTCTTGAAGGAACTGCGGCGCCGCAAGGTCTGGACTCCGGTGCTGATGCTCACGGCCAAGGACGGCGAATACGACCAGACGGATGCCTTTGACCTGGGCGCGGATGACTACCTCACCAAGCCGTTCAGCTTCCTGGTGCTGGTGGCCCGGATCAGGGCGCTGATTCGGCGCGGGGCGCCGGCCAGGCCCGTCATGATGACGCTAGGCACCCTGACGCTGGACCCCGTCGGTCACAATGTCCGCCGCGGAGAAACCTCCATCAGCCTCACAGCCAAGGAATACGGGCTCCTGCACTACCTGATGCGCAGGCATGACCAAATCGTCTCAAAGTCGGAAATCCTGCAAAACGTCTGGGACCCGGCCTTCGACGGCGCGCACAACGTGGTGGAGGTCTACGTAGGCTACCTTCGGCGCAAGATCGATGCTCCCTTTGGCGTCCACAGCCTGACCACCGTGCGCGGCATGGGCTATGTACTCAGCGCCGACCGGATTCCTGGGCCCCGGGCCGCCGCGTTTCCTGAGGAATGAGGTCCGCCGGCGCCACCGCGTCCTGGCAGGGAAAGGTAATCTCAAAACGGCAGAGACCCGCCGGTGCGTCCGTCGGACGGATGGTCCCCTGATGGGCGGCCACAATATCCGCCGCGATGGCCAGGCCCAGTCCGCTGCCGCCGCCTTCACGCGAGCGGCTTCCGTCAAGCCGGACAAAGCGTTCGAAGATCCGGTCCCGGTCCGCCTCGGGGATGGGGTCGCCGTCGTTGTCGACGGTGACAATGACCTTGCCCCCGGTGGTGTGCAGGTCCACGGCGATCCGGGACAGGGCGTGGCGGTCCGCGTTGTCCAGGACATTGCGCAGAACCTGCGCCAACCGGCGCGCGTCGCCCCGGATCCGTGCCGGGACAAGGTCCGCCGAGATCAGATTCCTGCTGGTAGAACGCAGCCGGCGGATCTCCTGGTCCAGCACGTCGTCAAGATCGACGTCCTTCTGCTCCAGCTTCAGGCCGCCGTCATTTGCCTTGGCCAACGTCAGCAGGTCTTCCACGAGGAAACTCATACGGGCCGTCTCTTCGGCGAGGACGTCCTTCATTTGGAGCCACATCGCCCCGGTGGGGTCGGCAGCTGCGATCTCGACTCCCGCCCGAAGCGTTGCCAGCGGGCTTCGCAGTTCGTGGCTGGCGTCCGAGACGAACCTTCGCTGTTCACTGTCCGAGGCCTGCAGCCGATCCAGCATCGTGTTCATCGTGACCGCCAGGGCCTGGAGTTCATCGTTAGTGGGCGGCACATCGACACGCCCGTCCAGTCGCTCGGCATTGATCCGCGCCACCTGGCCCCGGATCCGCTCCACCTGGCGGAGGGAACGCCCGACGAGGACCCACACGGACACCGCCACCGTGAGCAGCAGCAGCGGCGTAGCGCCCAGAATAAACCAGGCCACGGTCGCGATGGTGTCCGCCTGTATCTGCTGCGCTTGGGCCACCACCACCGAATAATCCACCGTACCGGCCCGCGCTCCCATGATCACGATGTGGTAATCGTCGTTGTCCCCAATGCTGGGAAGGCCCGGGACATCGTGGGCAATGGCCTCGCCGGGTCCGGCGCGTTGGTCTGACAGCGGGGCGTCGGCAACCTTAGGATCCGAACCGGCCAATACGTTCCCGGTGTGATCCAGCACTTGGACGAACTGGCCCGCGTGGGCGGTCTCAACGATGTAGGAACGGGCATCCGCAACGTCCATCCCGTCCATTTCGGCTATCACGTCCAAGGCCTTCTGCCGGGCCGCGGTGTCCGAGGACCGGGCAAAGGAGGTCTGCAGCAGCACGAGGAGGACCACGCCGCCCAGTAGCAGCGCCAACGCCACGACGCCGACGGCCACGGCCGTCGAACGTTTCCGCACGCCCCAATGAGTCGCGCCGCCGCCGGGACGGCCGACTCCGGCTCGCTTGCCCAGTGCCATTCTCCAAGAATGCGCCCACCAGGCAATCCGGACAACCACCGTGACCTTATTGGCCCCAGAGGCCGCTGCGGGGCGGCGGCCGGGGGGAGCGCCGAAGCAAAGTCCGCTCCGGGAGAGGCAGCTCTCAGTCTGTTCTCAGCGGGATGCGGGACAGTGGAAACAAGGCTCCGAACATTGGTCACGACCCGGCCGCAGGGCCACAGGCTCCGGCCGCACGCTCTCCTCAACCGGCGTGCGGCCGGGCATTACGTTTCCCTCAAGCGACCCCAGCCCTCGCCCCTCCCGGCGGGATCATCCTTGATCCGGCCCGGGCAGCGGGCTACGGTGGATGCTCAGCATACTTAGCTTTCCGGTCGCGCGAAGGAGCCACGATGCGAGCACTAACCTGGCAGGGCAAGAGGAAAGTCAGCGTTGAAAATGTTGCGGACCCGGTCATCCAGGACGGAACGGACGCGATCGTCAAGATCACGTCGACGGCGATCTGCGGGTCAGACCTCCATCTGTACGAGCTCCTGGGCCCCTACCTGAAGTCCGGCGACATCCTGGGCCACGAGCCCATGGGGGTCGTTGAGGAGGTCGGCCCGGAGGTCCGGAACCTTCAGCCAGGGGACCGCGTGGTCATTCCCTTCAATATCTCCTGCGGGAACTGCTGGATGTGCAGGCAGGGCCTCCAGTCCCAGTGCGAAACCACGCAGGTCCGCTCTCAGAACAGCGGGGCGAGCCTCTTCGGGTTCTCCGAACTCTACGGCTCGGTGCCCGGCGGGCAGGCCGAATACCTCCGCGTCCCGTATGCCGACTACGGGCCCATCAAGGTCGGCGCCGAACTCCCGGACGAGCGCTACTTGTATCTGTCGGATATTCTCCCCACCGCCTGGCAGGGCGTTAAGTACGCCGACGTCCCCGCCGGCGGCACGCTAACGGTGTTCGGACTGGGTCCGGTGGGGCAGTTCGCCAGCAGGATCGGCCGTCACCTCGGACACCGGGTGATCGCGGTCGAACCCGTCCCGGAGCGGCGCAGAATGGCCGAGCGGCACGGAATAGAAACCCTGGATTTCACAAGCGACATCGGTGACCAGCTGCGCGATATGACCGACGGCCGGGGGCCGGACGCCGTCGTCGACGCCGTGGGAATGGAGGCGCACAATTCACCGGTCGGCGCCTTTGCCCAAAACGTTGTAGGCCTGCTGCCGGACGCCGTGGCCAAGAAAGCCATGGAAACCGCCGGGGTGGACCGGCTGACCGTGCTCCACGCCGCGATCGACGCTGTGCGGCGCGGCGGAACGGTGTCCCTGAGCGGCGTGTATGGCGGCACGGCAAGTCCCATGCCGCTGCTGACGATGTTCGACAAGCAACTGCAGTTCCGCATGGGCCAGTGCAATGTACGGCGCTGGACCGATGAGCTGCTCCCGATCGTGGAAGATCCTGCCGACCCGCTGGGGGTAATGGACCTGAAGACGCACGAAGTGTCACTGGACGGTGCGGCCGCTGCCTATGAGCTTTTCCAGAAGAAGGAAGACGGCTGCATCAAGGTGGTTCTGAAGCCGTAGGCCGCGCTTCCTGATGACCGGACTCGTTCCGGGTGCCGGGATGCCCGGGACAGGCTTAGGCCGGCACCCGGATGACCAGCGGATCCATCGCCTGTCCTGCGGCGTACTGGCCGTCGAACAGTTCCGAACCCGTCTCGGACACAGCCACCTCGACGCGCTCCCAGACCAGGAACCCGCCCATGTTGCGCGGGGCCGCGGTGCGCAGGGTGCCGACATCCACCCGATCCTTCCCGCCGCCGTCGCCGGTGCTGATGGACAGGATCCCGTGCCCGGCCGTGAACTCGACCCAGGGATCCAGCAGCCGGAGGAACATCATGCCGTGGTGGCCGGCCACGCGGACGTCGCCGCGGAACCGCAGCACACCGGTGCCGCTGGCGGGGTCGTACTCGGAGCCGGCCGGAGCGAAACAGAACTCTCCTGACGGCGTCACCGTGGCGCCGTCGGCCGCGGAAACGGCACCGTCCGGGAGTCCCGAAATGTAATCCATAAAACTGCGCTTGATGCCCCAGGTCAGACCCGGCAGGGCCAGCGGAGCGGGGGAAGCGGACGCTGGTATCACGTAGGTTCTCCTGGGCTGTCGGACGGATCTACGTCCGAGCCTAGCCGCGGATCGGCGCAGGGCTGAACTGTTGCACCGCATCGGCTTCATCCGGCGTATTTCTCTGACGGCGTAGGCCCCTCAGGACTACTGCCGGAGCGGTGGTGGTTGACTTGGATGAGTACCGGTTAGCAGGAGGTGCACCGTGGCTGCAGCCATTAGCAGGGTATCCGGATCCGATGTGTCCGAAGACCCGCTGGATTCCTATTCCGCAACGGTCATCCGCGTGGCCGAAGCTGTCACACCGTACGTCGCAGCGCTCGAAATGACCGCCAAAGGGCGCACCGGCAGGCTCAGGGTCGGGGCGGGTTCCGCTGTCCTGTTCACCACGGACGGCTACCTGCTCACCAACGCCCACGTGGTGGGCAGCGCCCAGTCCGGTCAGGTGCACTTCGCCGACGGCACCAACACGGCTGTGGAAGTGGTGGGCGCCGACCCGCTCTCAGATCTTGCCTTGGTCCACGGCAGGGCACCCAGGGCACCCGGGGCGGCGCCGGCCGAGCTGGGCGACGCCGAGTCCCTCCGGGTCGGCCAGCTCGTCATCGCCGTGGGCAATCCGCTCGGACTTTCAGGTTCCGTCACCGCAGGAGTGGTCAGCGGACTGGGCCGTTCCATTCCCGTCTGGTCCGGGCGGAACCGGCGCGTGATCGAGGACGTCATCCAGACCGACGCGGCACTGAACCCAGGCAGCTCCGGAGGTGCCCTGGCGGACGCCCGCGGTCGGATCGTGGGGATCAATACGGCCGTGGCGGGAGTAGGGCTCGGCCTGGCTGTTCCCATCAACGCCACGTCCCGGCGCATCATCGCTTCGCTGCTCAAGGATGGCCGTGTCCGCCGGGCCTACCTGGGCCTGGTGAATACCCCCATCCAGCTGCAGCCCAGCGCCGTTGTCCGGACGGGGCGCAGGGAGGGGCTGCTGGTGGTCGAAGTCCTGCCGGGTTCGCCGGCCGAACGCGCCGGACTCCGGGCCGGAGACATCCTTCTCAAGGT
>JBKPJW010000628.1:0-29324 GCA_046730875.1 Actinomycetota bacterium
CGCTGGCCGCCGGAGACATTGGTGCCGCCCTGCGAGATCGGCGCGTCCAGCCCGCCCTCCAGCTCCTGCACAAAGTCCTGCGCCTGGGCAATGTGCAGGGCCCGCCAGAGCTCGGCCTCGGAGGCGTCCGGCTTGCCGTACAGCAGGTTGCTGCGCACCGTACCGGAGAACAGGTAGGGCTTTTGCGGAACCAGGCCGATGTGCCCCCAGAGCAGGTCCGGGTGGAGCTCCCGCACGTCAACGCCGTCGATCCGCACCGAGCCGGACGTCGCGTCGAACAGACGCGGCATCAGGTTCACCAGGGTGGTCTTGCCGGAGCCGGTGGCCCCGATGATCGCCGTCGTCTGCCCCGCGCGGGCGGTGAAGCTCACGTCCGAAAGCACCGGCTGCTCGGCGCCCGGGTAGGCGAACCCGACGTCGCGCATCTCCAGTTCGCCCCGGGCCGCCCGCCCGGCCGCGCGCGAAACCGGGTGCTGCGGCGGCCGGACGCTGGATTCGGTCCCGAGGACCTCGCTGATCCGGTCCGCCGAGACCGCCGCGCGCGGGATCATGATGGCCATGAAGGTGGCCATCATGACGGACATCAGGATCTGCATCAGGTAGCTCAGGAACGCGATGAGCGTGCCCACCTGCATGGACCCGTCCTCGATCCGGAACGCGCCGAACCAGATCACGGCAGCACTGGAGACGTTGAGCACCAGCATCACGGTGGGGAACGCGAGCGCCATGAGCCGGCCGGCGCGCAGGGCGGTGTCCGTGACGTCCTCGTTGGCGCGGGCAAAGCGTGCGGTCTCCACGTCCTCCCGGACGAAGGCCCGCACCACGCGGATGCCCGTGAGCTGCTCGCGCAGGACCCGATTGACGGTGTCGATCCGGGTCTGCATGAGCCGGAACAGCGGCACCATCCGGAAAATGATCGACCCCACCCCGGCCAGGAGCACGGGCACGCTGACCGCGATGAGCCACGACAGCTCCAGGTCCTGCCTGATGGCCATGATCACCCCGCCGATGCAGAGCATGGGTGCCGTGACCATCAGCGTGGCGGACATCAGGACCAGCTGCTGGACCTGCTGGACATCGTTGGTGGAGCGGGTGATGAGGCTGGGCGGGCCGAACCGGGTGACTTCCTGCTCGGAAAACGCGGCCACCCGGCCGAAGATGGCGCCCCGGACGTCCCGGCCCATCCCCATGGCCGCCTTCGCGCCGAAGTACACGGCGGCCACTGTGCACGCGATCTGCAGCAGCGTGATCATCAGCATCAGGCCGCCGATGCGCAGGATGTAATCCGTGTTGCCCGTCGCGACGCCGTGATCAATGATGTCCGCGTTGAGCCTGGGCAGGTAGAGCGAGGAAATCGACGCCGCCAGCTGGAAGACGACGACGGCGACCAGCAGCCGCCGCTGCGGCCGCAGGTATTCGACGAGCAGTTTCCAGAGCATCCGGTCTCCACTTTCCGCGTCACGGACTGTTTCACACAGAACGATGTGAGGGTTAGTTTACGTCCGGCTCCCGGGAGCGGCCCGGGTTCCTCTCAGGGCGGATCGGGCGTGTCCCCGAGACGGGCGCTGGCTTGCCGGGCCGGTGGCTTGCCGGGCCGGTGGCCCGGGTGTAGCTTGAGGCGGATGCTGAGCATTGGCTCGATCGTGATCCGGGTGGACAACCTCGAACGCCAGATGAATTTCTGGCAGGCAGCCCTGGGCTTCGAGCCAAGGTACGCGCCCGAGGACGACTTTGTCATCCTGCAGCCGCCGGGCGGCGGGGGCACGTGCATCTCCCTGGACCGCGTCCCCGCACCGGTCCAGATCCCTCCGCGGCTGCATCTGGACCTGTACACGGATCAGCAGGACGCCGAAGTGCAGCGGCTGCTGGCCCTGGGCGCCACCCGGGTGGAATGGAGCAAGCGACCGCCGGACGCCGATTATGTGATTATGGCTGATCCGGAGGGCAACAGGTTCTGCGTGGTGGACACCGCCGGGACGGGCAGCTTACCGGCACAGCCCGCCCAACCGCCGCCCGCCGAGTAGGCCCCCCTGAGCCGCTTGGCCGGGTAACCCGCTCAGGCCCTGAGCACCACGTTGGCCGGGTCCTCACCGGCCAGCATGAGCTCGATCTGCCGCTGGAGCAGCCGGCCCATCCGGGGGCGCATCGCCGAGCTCGCGCCGCCCACGTGCGGGCTGATGATGACACCCGGCGTCCGCCACAACGGATGGTCCTGCGGCAGGGGCTCGGGATCCGTGACGTCCAGCGCGGCGCGGATTCGTCCGGAGGCGGTGTGCCGGACCAGGGCATCGGTGTCAGCCACCGGGCCGCGAGCCACGTTCACCACCAGGGCACCGTCCGGCATGGCCGAGAGGAAGGCGTCATCAATCAGGTGCCGGGTGGAGTCGCTGAGCGGAACCCCCACCACCACGATGTCGTGCCCGGGCAGCAGCGCCGGGAGTTCCGCAATGCCGTGGATCCGGCCGCGCTCATCCGTCCGTGGCTTACTCGCCATGCGGGTCACCACAGTCTCGAACGGCAGGAGCCGGTCCTCGATCGCCTTGCCTACCCCGCCGTAGCCAACAATCAGGACGCGGCGGTCGGCCAGGCTCGCGGTGGGTCGAGCGTCCCAGCGGCCTTGCTGCTGGTTCAGGATAAGACGGGGCAGCTCACGCTGGCTGGCGAGGATCAGGGCGAGCGCCAGTTCCGCGGTGGAGGTCTCGTGCACGCCGGCCGCGTTGGCGAAGACACGTCCGGACGGCAGGAACTCCGCCACGCCGTCGTATCCGATCGACTGGCTCTGCACCAGGGCTGTCTCCACGGATTCCAGGCCCTGCAGGACCTGCGGGCCACCCATGTAGGGCGGCACCACGATGTCGATCCGGGGCAGTGGCGGCTCACCGGTGAGGTCCCACTCCAGGATGGTGACGTCCGGGTGCGGCTGAAGGTATTCCCGCAATGCGGCGTCCGGCAGGCTGACAGTAATTTTCCCAGTCATGAGTGCCAGCGTAGTAGACCAAGTCGCAGGAATTTTGTCCGACTTGGGCGGCGCTCCGCGCGGTCCGTGGACTTCCCCTCTGGCCGCGCCTACCGTCAGAGGCAGCATCGCTTGTTCATCGACACTGTTCATCAATCCAGGCAGTTGAGTCCGGAAGGCCCACGCACATGACGAATCCGGGCCCCCGGCCGGCCGCTCGCATCCACCGCAGGAACCTGGTTCTGGTCTGGGCCGCCGCCGTGCTGGTGCTGGCCGCCGTCGTGGTCTTCGGCGCCAGCCGCACCGTCGCGGCCTCGGCTGGTAATTTTCTAGCCGGTGACTTCCTGACCAGTGATTTTCTGGCCTCCGGCCAGCCGGCGCCGAACCCGTCCGCGACGGCGACAGCGCCGCCCGCCCCCGCCGTCGACCTTCCTGCCGAGATCCAGCGGATCATCGCGGAACACCCCGAGCACAGGATCGGCGTCGCCGTGCTGGACACCCGGAACGGGGAACTGCAGAGCTACGGTGACGTGGAGCCGTACACGGCGGCCAGCACCGCGAAGGTCCTGACCGCCGCGGCCTACTACCACCTCGTGGAAACCGGCGACAAGACCCTCGACGCTCCCCTGGGCGCCTTCAATGCCGCGTTCCAGCTCAAGGCCATGATCAACACCAGCAGCGACGACTCGTGGCTCCTGCTCATGCGGGACGTCGGCTATCCCCGCCTCACCGACTACGCCGCCACCCTCGGCATCAGCTACGATCCCGAGCAAAACCTCCTGGCCCCGACCGACATGGCACGCCTGCTGGAGCAGCTCGGCACAGGTAAACTGCTCAACCCCGAACACACGGCGGAGCTGCTCGGCTACATGCAGCAGACCAACGACGAGGAACTGATCCCCGCGGCGCTCGGCCCCGAGATCACGGTCCACCACAAGTACGGCGTGGTGCTGGGCTATGTCCACGACGCCGCGCTGCTCAGTGCCGGCGACCGCTCCTACGCGGTGGTCATCTACACCTGGGGACCGGACGACGCCGACAGTGCGGGCCGCCTCGACATCATCCACGAGCTGACGCATCAGGTCACCGCGGCCCTGTTCGGGGCGCAGCAGCAGTAGGTTCCTGCGACCTGTTAACAGCCTGAAAATCGGCTGCTCCAAATTGGCGCACACTCCCCGGCAAGAGCACGATGAAAGAACCGCGATAGTCTCCGCCGCTGCCTGATGGAACCCCACGATATTGGGCCGTCCTCTGGAGGAGCACCACATGTCCATTCCCGCTGACCTACGAACTTGCCGTCCCGCCAGTGCCGGGACCCTCGGTCCCGCTTGCTCACCGCGCAGCCTTGACCGGAACGCGCCGGCCAGGAGTGGAGCAAGCAAGGATCCTGCGGGCGAGGCAGCGCCGCCACGTGGCCCGGGGTGACCCCCGAAGTCCGGGCTTTTCCAGGGAGTCACCTTGATCCGCATACTCATCGCCGAAGACGAAGAACGCATCTCCCGCTTCATCGAAAAAGGCCTGCGCGCGGCGGGCTACGCGCCCACCGTGGTCGCCGACGGCGTCACTGCCGTGGACTACGCCTCCAGCGGCGAATTCGATCTCCTGCTCCTCGACATCGGTCTTCCCCGCTTGGACGGCTTCGCCGTCCTGGCGGCCCTGCGCCATGGACAGGTGGGCATCCCGGTCATCATCCTGACGGCCCGCGGCTCGTCCACCGACACCGTCGCGGCGCTGGAGGGCGGCGCCGACGACTACATCGTCAAACCGTTCCGCTTCGAGGAGCTCGTGGCCCGGATCCGGGCCCGGATCCGCAAGTCGGACACTGGCGATCCGCTGGCGGGAAGCCTCATGCGCCACGGCTCCCTGGAGTTGAACCTGCTTACCCGCACCGTCAGCGTCGACGGCCGGGTGGTGGAGCTGTCCGCGCGGGAATTCGCCCTGGTGGAAATGTTCCTGCTTCACCCGGGGCAGGTCCTGAGCCGGCAACAGCTGCTCAGCCACATCTGGGGCTACGACTTCGACGGCACGTCCAACGTGGTGGATGTGTACGTGCGCCAGTTGCGTATGAAGATCGGCGCGGACCGCATCCTCACCACCCGCGGGGCCGGGTACCGCCTTGGCTAGGAGCAGTGTCTGCACGTGTCTGATCGTCACAGGAAAGGGAACGAAGTGACCATCTTGGATGACCATTCCAGCGCGAACGCCCACACGGCGCCGGCGGCCACGTCCCCTGCGACGGAAACCCAGGACCCGTCCGGCTGGGGTGCAAAAATCCACTCGGTCCGGTTCCGGGTGGTGGCCGCCATGCTGGGCATAATGCTCGCCGGGCTCGCAACTGCGGGGCTGGTCACCTTCGCGGTCCAGTTCCAGGAGTCCGATGCCAGGGTTGACCAGGCGATCCTGGACAAGGCCAATTCCGTGGTCAAGCTCGTGCAGGCCAACAAGACAACGGCCGGGGGCTACGCCGACAGGAACTACATCAGCGAACTTCACGAAGCCGCACAGGATCTCGAGCCCCGCAGCAACGAGGTCATGGCCGGAATCGTGGACGGACGCGTCGCATGGACCGTCGAGGGCAACCCGAAGCACGTCCACTTGAACAACAGCTTGTTCGACGACGCCGTCCAGCTCAGCAGCACGTCAGGCGCGTCCTTCGGCGAGCTGAACTCGGACGGCCGCCCGCTCAGGGTTGTGGTGCTGCCCGTGCCCGACGCCCCCGGCACGTTCTTCCTGATGGGCCGGGATGCGGGTGACCAACGTGATCACAACGCCAACTCTGTCCGGACGTATTCACTGGTGGCCCTCAGCATGCTCCTGGCTGCCGCGGTGATCGGCGGCACCGTGGCCGGCCGGCTGCTCTATCCGCTCCGGCGTCTGCGGGAGGCCTCCAACGCGGTAGGCCCGGAGGACCTCACGCAGCGCGTGGAGGTGCGCAAGGGCGAGGACGACGTCACCCTGCTGGCCAAAACCTTCAACACCATGCTGGAGAGACTGGATGAGGGGGCCCAGCAGCAGCAGCAATTCCTGGACGACGCCGGCCATGAACTGCGGACCCCGCTGACCATCCTCCGCGGGCACCTTGAGCTGGTCACGGTCGATGATCCGGAGGACGTCATCGCCACCCGGGACGTGCTGCTGGACGAAGTGGACCGGATGCAGCGCCTCGTGGATGACCTCCTGCTGCTGGCCAACTCAGGCAACCCCGACTTCCTCCGGCGCGAACCCGTCCGGATCCCGGAGCTCCTCGATCAGGTCATGGAGAAAGTGCGCGTCCTGGCCGACCGGAACTGGCAGATCGATGAGCGGGCCGACTACGTGGTGGACGCGGATCCGCAGCGCCTCACGCAGGCGCTGGTCCAGCTCGCCGCGAACGCCGTCAAGTACACCTGGCGCTCCTGCACCATCGCACTCGGGTCCCGGATTGAGCGTCCGACGGCGGCTGACGGCACCCCGCTGCCGGAGTCGGACACGCTTGTGCTGTGGGTGCGCGATGACGGCGTCGGGGTCGCGGCCGAGGACCAGGAACGGATCTTTGAACGGTTCGGCCGGGCGCACACCGGCCGGGGCGAGGAGGGCTCGGGGCTTGGCCTGGCAATCGTCGCGGCAATCGCCCAGGCGCACGGCGGTCAGGCCTCCGTGGTCTCCGAACATGGCCACGGCGCCACCTTCCTGATCCGGATCCCGCTCAAATCCGTCCGCATCCACGTCTAACCTGGGCCGCGTCTGATCTGGGCCGCATCTGACCCGGGCCGCGTCGCGGGTCCTTGGATGAGAAATCCTTAATCTTCCCCTCATCCCGCCCTCACTCAAGAGGTGCAGGCTGATGCCTATCATCAGACAGCGCCGGCACCGGATACCGCTGCGCGTGCAACCGTGTCCGGGAGCACCGGGGGGCCGGGGAGGATTTGCCGTGGAGCCATTGCGGATAGTGCTGTATTCCCATGATTCAGTGGGCCTGGGTCATGTGCGCAGAAACCTCGCACTGGCCCATGCGCTGAATAATCAGCTTCCTGGGCTCATCGGCCGTCCCGTCACTGGAATCCTCATCACCGGCACAGCCCTGGCCCCCGCGTTCCGGTTGCCCGGCGGATGGGACTGGGTGCTTCTTCCCGGCGTGGCCAAGGGTTCCGCGGGCTACCTTCCCCGGAACCTGGCGCTGCCCATGCATGAGCTCGTGCCCCTGCGGGCCAGGCTGCTGCAGGCAACGCTGGCCGGCTTCAGCCCGCACCTGGTGGTGGTGGACCGCCACGCCACGGGCGTCCACGGGGAACTCGAAACCGCCCTGCGGCTAGCCCGCACCGCCGGGCCGGTGCGCGTGGTCCTCGGCCTCCGGGAGGTCCTGGACTCTCCGGCCGCGGCCCTCACCGAATGGGACAGGATGGGCGGCCCCCGCATGGTCAAGGCCCTGTTCGACGCCATCTGGGTGTACGGCGACCCGGCCGTCCACGATCCCGTGGCGGCCGGCGAAATACCGTTCGCCCTGCGGAAACTCATCCGCTACACGGGCTACCTGGCCGAGGGGCGCCCCGCAGCGTCAGGGACCAGCTGCATGCCCGGCAGGTACTGCATGACCACCGTCGGCGGGGGCTCGGACGGCTATGCCCTGGCCAGCGTCGCGGTCGCCGCGCCGGTCCCGGACGGTCTTGGACATCTGGTGGTCGCCGGACCGGAGATGCCCGCCGACCAGCTCAACGACCTCCGCCTGCGCGCCCGCCCCGGCGTCAAAGTGGTGGCAGCGGTGGATGACACCGTGTTCCACATCCGGCACGCCGCCGCCGTCGTGGCCATGGGCGGCTACAACACGGTCTGCGAGATTATGAGCACTCCCGTCCCCGCGCTGATCGTGCCCCGCACGCAATCCCGCGCCGAGCAGCGGATCCGGGCCGCGTCCCTGGCCGCGGCGGGGTTCCTGGAGCAGCACGAGGTCGGCACCCTGACGCCGGAGATCCTGGCCGGCTGGCTGGCATCCCGGCTCGGCACCACCGTTGACCGCCGTCGCGCGGTGCTGGACGGCCTGGTCCGCGTTCCGCAACTGGCCGCCGAGCTGCTGCAGCCCGTTGCCACGGCGGATCGGGCCAGTGCGGATGGGGCCGGTACGAATGGGGCCAGTGCCGATCAGTTCGGCGCCGACCGGTTCCGGGCGGACGACGGCGACGCGGCCGTCCGCGTGAAGGGAAGTGCCAGCCGTGTCGCCGTCTGAACCGGGGACTGCGTACATCCTGAAGATGTATCCGCGCTTTTCCGAGACGTTCATCGTGTCGGAGATCCTGGCCCGCGAAGCGGCGGGCGACCGGATCGAAATCTTCTCCCTGCGGCCCACCGACGATCCCCGGTTCCACCCGGAGCTCGCCCGGGTCCAGGCGCCGGTGACGTACGTTGACCGGCCCATCAGGACGTCCGCCGTGTGGGAGAGCCTGCGGATGGCCGACGCGGCCGGGATCACGGCCGCCGTCGGCCGGAATCTCAGCGAACTCGCCGCCGCCACGGCGGACGATGCCATGCAGGCCATCAATCTGGCCACCGCGCTGCAGGACCGGAACATCCGGCACATGCACGTCCACTTCGCCTCGGGTGCCACAACCGTGGCCCGGCTGACGTCCCTCATCACCGGCATCCCGTTCTCGTTCACCGCCCACGCGGTGGACATCTTCCATGAATCGGTCCGCGACGAGGACCTGCAGCTCAAACTCGAGCAGGCCCACCATTCCGTGACCATCAGCCAGTACAACATGCGCTACCTGCGCCGCCGCTTCCCGACCTCAACGTCCCGGCTCCATCTGGTGCGCAACGGGCTGGAGCTGGAGCGCTTTCCGTACCGGGACCCGCGCCCGCTCGGAGCCACCCTGCGGATCGCCGCCGTCGGACGCCTCGTGGAGAAAAAAGGCTTCCAGCATCTGCTGCCCGCCGCCGCCGAACTGCTGGATCACGGCGTCAAGCTGGACCTCCGGATCGCCGGAACCGGCGTCATGGGCGAGGAGCTGGAGTCCACCATCGGTCAGCTCCGGCTCGGCCAGCACGTGCGCCTCCTCGGTCCCCAGACCCAGGACCAGGTCCACGAACTGCTCGACTCCGCCGACATCTTCGTGGCGCCCTGCGTGATCGGCGCCGACGGCAACGCGGACGGCATGCCCACGGTCCTGCTCGAGGCGATGGCCACCGGCGCCCCTTGCGTCAGCACGTCCGTCACCGGGATCCCCGAAGTAGTCCGGAACGGCTCCACCGGGGTCCTGGTCCGGCCCGGCAACCCGCACGCGCTGGCCCGCGGCATCCGCACACTCAGCTCCCCCGCCACCGACAGGCTTACCGTGTCCCGCAACGCCCGCGCCCTCATCGAGGAGGACTACGACGTCCACCGCCAGGCCGAACTCCTGAGGTCCCTCACGCGATCGGAAAAGAGGGTTGCATGACACGCGTGGCATACCTCTGCGCGGACCCCGGCGTGCCTGTCTTCGGCACCAAGGGTTCCTCGGTGCATGTCCAGGAAATCGTCCGGGCGTGGCGCGGAACCGGCGCCGCCGTCACGGTCTACTGCACCCAGCTCGGCACCGAACGGCCCAACGATCTTGCCGATCTCAACGTCGTCGAAGTCAAGCCGGATTCCGTTCCCGGCCCCGCGCGGGAGCGGGCGGTTCAGGACGCCGCGCTGGGCCTGGCCGACGAGGTCCTGCGCAACGGCTGCGGGCTGTTCTACGAGCGCTATTCGCTGTTCAGCCCGGCCCTGTCCGTGGTGGCCCGCATCCTGGACGTGCCTTCAGTGCTGGAGGTCAATGCTCCGTTGATCGAGGAGCAGCAGCGGTACCGTCAGCTGCTGGATGTGAAGAAGGCCGAGACGGTGTTCCGCCGCAACGCCGCAACGGCCGACGTCGTGGCCTGCGTCTCGGTTCCCGTGGTGCGCTGGGTGCAGGCGCGCGTGCCGACCGCCCGGACCGTGCTGGCACCAAACGGCGTGAACGTCGACCGGATCCCGGCCCGCCGCCCCGGCCGCCGGAATCCGGACCACCTCACGGTCGGGTTTGTCGGCACCTTGAAGCCCTGGCACGGCGTCCCCGGCCTCTTGCAGGGTGTGGCCCTGGCCAACCGGCAGACCGTCGACCCGGGGCTGCGCTGGCACGTCCACGTGGTGGGTGACGGCCCCGGCCGGGAGGATCTCGAACGCCTCGCCGTGTCCCTCGGCGTGCCCACGGTATTCACCGGTGCCGTCGCGCCGGCTGCGGTGCCCGGCCTCCTGGCAGAATTCGACGCCGCCGCCGCGCCCTATCCCCCGGACGCGCCCGGCCAGGACGATTACTTCTCGCCGCTGAAGATCTTTGAGTACATGGCGGCCGCGCTCCCCGTGATCGCGAGTGCCGTGGGCCAGATCCCGTCCATCATCCAGGACGGCCGCACCGGGATCCTCGTCCCGCCCGGCGATCCGGCCGCCCTCGCGGATGCCCTCATTAGACTCGGCGAAGACCCGCATCTGCGCTACCGGCTCGGGTTCGAGGCCCGCAACGACGCCGTGCAGCGGTTCAGCTGGGGCGGGGTGCTGTCCCGGATCACGGGGGCGCTGCCGCCTGCACGCAGACTGGCAAGGCAATGACCACCGATTCCAGGCATTCACGCCCCGGTGGCTGGCGGAGCCTGTGGCGAAAGACCCGCGCACCGGCTGAACCCTCACCGTTGCGGCGGACCCTGCGGTGCATCCGCCCTCATCTGCGGGGGCACAGGCTCCTCATCACCTGGGGATTCATTGCCATGGGCACGGAAATCCTCTTCCGGCTTCTTGAACCGTGGCCGGTGAAAATCGTCCTCGACTCCGTCTCACATTCACTCGGCGCCAACATGCGCAGGTCCCCGCTCAGCGTGGAGGCAAGCGCCGAGGTGCTGCTTCTCTGCGCCGGCGCGGTGATTGTCATCAGCCTGGTCCGGGCCGTGGGGGGCTACGTGTCCGCGATTTCGTTTGCCCTCGTAGGTACCCGTGTTTCCTCCGAATTGCGCGCCCGCACCTTCCGCCACCTTCAGGGCCTGTCAATGCGCCACCACAGCCGCGCCTCCACCGGCGACACGGTCCAGCGGCTCGTCGGAGACGTATCCCGGCTGCAGGACGTGGCCGTCACTGCGGGGCTCCCCCTCATCGGCCATTTCGTGTCACTGATCGCAATGATGATCATCATGCTCTGGCTCGATCCTTTGATCGCACTGGTGACGTTCCTGTCCATCGGGATATTCGTCCTGTTGTCCCGCAAGAGCTCGGGATCGATTACCACCGCGGCCCGCAAGAGCCGCAAGGGCGAAAGCGCCCTCGCCACCACCGCCGCACAGACGCTGGGAGCAATGCGCGAAGTCCAGGCGTATGGACTCGAAGACACCCTCAGCGGAAGCTTCCGCAAGAGCAATCAGGCAGCGCTTGGCTCCGGGGTGGCCACGCTGCGGCTGTCCGCCAGCCTGCAGCGGAAAACCGACGTCCTGACCGGAGTTGCGACGGCGGTGGTCCTGGCTGCCGGCGGATGGAGGGTGATGCAGCATGCAATGACCCCCGGAGATCTGATCGTTTTCCTGTTTTACCTGAAAACCGGGCTGAGGCCGCTCAAGGACGTGGCCCGGTACACCAGCCGCATCGCCCGCGCGACGGCCTCCGGGGAACGGGTGGCGGACCTGCTTGAGGCCCAGAGCGACGTGCCCGAGGCACCGCATGCCGTCGCCCTCAAGAGCCCGCATCCGGACATCGTGTTCGACCATGTCTGGGCCGGTCACTTCGACGGAGCCGCGGTGCTCAAGGGGATCACCCTGACCATACCGGCGGGTCAGCACTGCGCCGTGCTGGGGCCCTCCGGGGCCGGGAAATCCACGCTGGCAAGCATGATCCTTCGGATGGTGGACCCCTGGGAGGGGAGTGTCAGCCTCGGCGGGGAGGACCTGCGGGGCCTGACCATCGCTTCTGTGCGCGCCCATGTCTCAATCCTGCTTCAGGACTCGGTGCTGTTCGGAACCACGGTCCGGGAGAACATCAGGTTCGGCCGCCTCGATGCCACCGACGAGGAGATCGAAGCAGTGGCGGCCCTTGCCCAGGCCGACGGATTCATCCGCGCCCTGCCCCAGGGTTACGAAACCGTCCTCGGCGAGGCCGCCAACGATCTTTCCGGGGGCCAGCGTCAACGGCTGGCCGTCGCCCGCGCCATGCTCCGCCAGGCCCCCATCGTGATCCTGGACGAGGCGACGGCCGGGCTTGATCCGGCATCCCGGGATTCGGTCCTCGGCGCCCTGGACATGCTGACCGAGGGCCGGACCTCCATCACGATTACCCACGACGTCACCGCCGCCCAATCGTGCGAACGCGTGATCTGGCTCGAAGACGGCGAAATCCTCGAAGACGGGCCGCCGCAGTCATTGCTGGCCAATCCGGAGTCCCGCTTTACCGGCTGGGTCCAGCGGCAGCAGACCGGGGAAACGGGTGACCTGTCCAAGGTGCCGACATGAGCAGCGTCCTGCAGGGGCAATGGCAGCAGGCGCAGCGGCGGGACGCCGACCGTGCCCTGGCCGCCCGGGACGCCAGGATCCCGGGCCTGAACTGGGTCCTCGACGACGAGATGCTCTCCGAGCTCCTGGGAGAAAGCGTCCGGATCAGCAGGACCCGCTACAAGCCGCACACCTCGGCCCTCGTCGCCTTCCGCCGGGCCGGCGACGGGGCCGGCAGCTACGGCTGGGCATCAACCACAGCACCGGAGCACGTCGATAAACTGCAGCGGCGGGCGGACAGTTCACAGAAGCGCGGCGGCGGCATCCGGCTTGTCCAGCCCGAATGTCTTCACGCCGACGTCGTGGTGGCTGTGGGCCCCATCGATGAAGACTGGCCGCTGCGCCCCAACCTGCGGTGGCTCCGGGACAACGGACTCGGACGGCTCGGAGCGCTCCCCGCGGCAGGGCGCTTCCTGGATCCTCCGGTCAGCGTGCTGAGATACAACCCGGAGCGCAGGCTGGTTGTCCGGGTCCCCTCGGCGACGCTGCCCGTCGTCATCAAGACCACCGCCAAGACCGCCGTCCAAGCTGTCCAGGCTGTCCAGGCTGATGAAGCTGCCGCGGGCCTGCGGCAGCGGCTGGAGAGCCACGGCGTCCCGGTCCTGCCCGAACTCGCCGACCCGGAATGCGCCGCGCACGGCATCAGTGCCTCCCGGGACTGGGGCCACGGAGACCTCAGCGGCGGCGACAACGATCCTGCCGCCTATCGGGCCGGCCAAGCCCTGGCGGCAATCCACGGCATGGACACGGAACCACGCACGGATCCGACGGCTGAAGTGGAGGACCTGGTACGGCAGCTCGCCGCCACCCGGTCCATGATCACCTGCCTGCTCCCGGGGCTCGAGGCTCCGGTCACCCGGCTCACCAACCGGCTTGCTGGCCGGCTCCTGGCAGCTGAAGGCGATTCCAGCCCCTACGGGCCGCAGCAGGTGCTGGTTCACGGCGACTTCTCGGCGGACCAGGTACTGGTTGAGGGCCGGGCCGTCCGGATCATCGATTTCGATCGCGTCAGGATCTCCGACCCGGCGAGGGACCTTGGGTCCTTTGCCGCGGTGGAGGACATCGCGGACCCCGCCGGCGCCGGCCCCGTGGCCGGTGGCCGCAAGACGGCGCTGCTGATCGACGGTTACCGCGCGGCTGGCGGCCACGTGTCGCAGGCAAGGGTGCAGACCTGGGCTGCCTTCCGGCTGTTCCTGAACAGCGTTGACCCGTTCCGGAATCGGGCCAGCGACTGGCCGGCCGACACAAACTGGCATATCCGCCGGGCCTTGGAGTTGATCCCATGAGCTGGCTCCCGCCGGTCCCGCCGTCCGCCGTCGACTCCGCGGGTCAAACGTGGGGGATCCGCCGGGCCTGGCCTGACAAAACCGTCGGCGACTACATCTTGGAGGTCATGGCGCCTGGGCGGGCCGGCGTCCGGGGAGGCCTGCTGCGTGGCGGGCAGTTCGAGCTGTTGCCCGAGGACGATCCGGGGCTTCCGGCCCTGCGGGCCGAGGCCCGGCGCGGGGAACTGGTGTCCTACCGGCCGCACCTGCGCGCCGTCATCCGGGCCAAGCGCCGCTACATCAAGGTCTTCCTGCCGGGCGGTGCAGTGGTGCCCGCCGAGCGAAGCGCGCAGACCGAACTCCTCCTGGCCGCGGGGCCCTTTACCGCGCCCAGAGTCCTCCGGAGCTCCGAGGACGTCATCGTCTTCAGCGCCGTTCCCGGCCGCACTCTGGGAGATCTGGGCCAGGACCCCGGGAGCCTCAGCGATGAAGGGTTCGACCAGCTGTGGTCTACGTGGCAGCATGCCTGGACCGCCCAGGTGTCCAGCTCTGCCGGGCACACAGCCCTGGGCAGCCTGCCCGTCCATTCCCCGGAAGTGGAAGTAGCGGATCTGCTGCGGTGGGTGAAGCGGTGGCTGCGCCATCACAACGATGTCCCGGAAGCCGCCGGCCAAGGCGCCGTCCTGAGTGCCCGGGCGGCCGAAGTGACGCAGAACCTGCTCCGGACGGCACCGGATCCGTTGGTCTGGGCCCACGGAGACCTTCACGACAAGCAAATCCTGGCCGTGAACGGCCCGTCGTCGTTCGGGCTGTTGGATTTTGACGACACCGCCCAGGCCGAGGCCGCCCTGGACCTGGCCAACCTGGACGTTCATTTGGAACTGCGTGCACGCCAATGCCGCATGTCCTCCGACCGGTTCCTGGCGGCCCACATCCGCATACTGGCCGCCGCGGAAGAGCTCCACGTCAGCCCGCACCGGTTCCATGCCTACTCCGACGGCGCCTGGCTGCGGCTGGCCTGTTCCCCGCTGCCCGCGCGCTCGGCCCTGGCCCTGGCGGTGCTCGACGAACGTGCCGCGGATACTGGGCGATGGTCGGGTTTCGTAACCGGAGAGCCTCGCTTCACGTCCGATCTGGCGTCCAGCATCGCCAGGGCGGCTGTCATGGGAGCCGAGGGCCGCTGAGATGGGCTGGCATCCGCCCGTGCCCGTCGCGGTCGAAGACGCGGATCAGACACGGTGGCTGGTCTCCCGGTCCTGGCCGGCCTGGACTGCAGGGGACTATGTCCTTGAAGTCCGTGCCGAGGGCCGGCCGGGCGTCCGGGCAGCCCACCTCCGGGCCGGCCAGTTCGAGCTGCCGCCGCCAGGCCGCGACCGACGCCTTCCCGCCCTAAGGCACGCGGCTCGGCGCGGCGAGGTGGTGGCGCACCGGGCCACCCGGCGCGCCGTGGTCCGGGCCGGGGACCGCTATCTCAAGATCTTCCGGCCCAACCAGTCCGATGAAGCCGCGGCCCGGCACACCCGGATGAACGCGCTCCTGGGCGCGGAGGACTTCCTGACCCCGGCGCTGGTCTTCTGCGGACCGGGCTGCCTCACGCTCACCCGGCTCCCGGGCCGTTCCCTGTTCGACCTCGGACAGGATCTGCGGATCAGCGATACCGCGTTCGAACATGCCTGGCACCAATGGTCTGTGGCCTGGCTCCGGCAGCAGTCCCGGGTCCGGGCCGCGGCGAACCGCGCGACGATTGAGGCCTTGCCGGCCCGCCCGGCCGCAGCCGAACTGGAAAATCTGCGGCGCATAGTGAACGTGTGGCTGCTCCACGCCGGGGACGTGCCCGCGGCCCGGGCCCAGCGGCTAGCCGTCCGTGCCGCCGCCGGGGACGCCGCGCGGGAACTGCTGGAGGGTGTCCCCGATCCCCTGGTGTGGTCCCACGGGGATCTCCACGACAAGCAGATCTTTGTCCAGGACCCGGACTCACCGCTGGGACTGCTTGACTTTGACGAGGCAGGCCGCGCCGAGGCCGCCGCGGACCTCGCCAACCTGGCCGTGCACCTGGAGCTGCGCCTGGGCCAGGGGCGGCTAACGCCGGAGCGCTACCGCGCCGCCTACGGCCAGGTCCTGGCGACTGTGGAGGCACTGGAGGTCACCCCTGCCCGGTTCGATGCCTACGCCATTGCGACACGGCTGCGGCTGGGCTGCCTCTATTCCTTCCGGCCGCAGTGGGCCGTACTGGCGGAGGAGTTCCTCCTTCCGAATGATGAACAGGCCCTAGCCGCGACGGTCCCGGCCGCTAAAGTGGTGCCCACGTACTGACTGAGCACCACCGCGCACCAAACCACTGCACCTCTGCACCGCTGAACCAAACCACCGAACCGCACTGAACCAGGAGGACCGCTGCATGGCTTACATCAAGGTTGGAACCGAAAACAGCACAGACGTCGAGCTCTACTACGAGGACCACGGATCCGGTCAGGCCGTGGTCCTTATCCATGGCTACCCGCTGGACGGCTCATCCTGGGAAAAGCAGACCACTGCGCTGCTCGGCGCCGGCTACCGCGTCATCACCTACGACCGCCGGGGTTTCGGCCAGTCCAGCAAGCCCACCGAGGGCTACGACTACGACACCTTCGCCGCGGACCTGAACACCATCCTGACCACCCTCGACCTGAACAACGCCGTGCTGGTGGGCTTCTCGATGGGCACCGGCGAGGTGGGCCGGTACCTCGGAACCTACGGCTCGGCCCGGGTGGCCAAGGCCGTGTTCCTGAGCTCGCTTGAGCCGTACCTCCTGCAGGCCGAGGACAACCCTGGCGGTGTTCCGCAGTCGGTGTTCGACGGGCTGCTGGAAGCTGTGACGGCGGACCGGTATGCCTTCTTCACGGAATTCTTCAAGAACTTCTACAACAGTGACACGTTCCTCGGCACCCCCCGGCTCAGCCAGGAGTTCATGAACGCCAGTTGGAACCTCGCCACCAGCGGCGGGGCCACGGCGTCGGCGGCGGCGCAGCCCACCTGGCTCACGGACTTCCGCGCCGACATCCCCAAGATCGATGTCCCGACCCTCATCGCGCACGGCACCGCGGACAACATCCTCCCGATCGACGTCGCGGGCCGGCAGTTTGCCAAGGCGCTGCCAAGTGCCGAATACGTGGAGATCGACGGCGCCCCGCACGGCATGCTGTGGACCCACGGCGCGGAAGTCAACGAGATCCTGCTGCGGTTCCTGAGGAGCTAGCCGGCATTGACACGGGGACTGACACAGGGGATCGGGAACATGCTGCTGGAAGAGTTCAACGCCGCCGGACCCGAGGAGGCCGCGGCCGCCTTGCGGCCCTGCCTGGACATTGGTCGGTGGATCGAGGAGATCGTCGAGTCCCGGCCTTTTGACGGCACAGGAAGCCTCCTCGACACCGCCCGCCGCGCAGCGGAACCCTTCACGGACGCGGAGGTGGAGGCCGCTCTGGCCCACCATCCCCGCATCGGCGAACGGGCCGCAGGAAACAGCACGGAGGCCCGGCTCTCCCAGTCGGAGCAGGCGGGCCTTGGCGCTGCGGATCCGGCCGTCGCTGCTGCCATCGCCGAGGGGAACCGGAGCTATGAAGAGAAATTCGGGCAGGTGTTCCTGATCCGCGCGGCCGGCCGCAGCCGGGAGGAGATCCTGGCGGCCCTCACCACCAGGCTCGCCCACACTCCCGAAGAGGAACAGGCAGTCATCGGCCAGCAGCTGCGCGAAATCGCGGTACTCCGCCTGGAAGGACTGATCGGCGCATGAGCACTTCCGGCGTCACATCCCACATCACTACACACGTCCTGGACATCGGGACCGGCAAGCCCGCCGCGGGCGTCGCCGTCACCCTGGAGGTGCTCGACGGCGAACGCTGGCTCAGAATCGCGGCCGGGGCCACGGATGGCGACGGGCGCGTCAAATCACTTGGCCCCGACCGGCTGGCGTCCGGCACGTACCGGCTGGGCTTCGACACCGGAGCCTATTACGCGGCCGCCGGGACCGAGACCTTCTTCCCCGAAGTCACGCTGACGTTCGCGGTATCCGAAACGCAGTCCCACTACCATGTGCCGCTCCTGCTCAGCCCCTTCGGCTACTCCACCTACCGGGGCAGCTAATGGCAGATGGGCAATAGCGGAGCGCCGGGCACGACGGCGGTGCTGCTGGCCGCCGGGGCCGGGACGCGGCTGGGACTCGGGCCCAAGGCGCTGCTCCCGTTCCAGGGCCGCACGCTAGTCGAAGTGCTCGCGGACGTGCTGCTCGCGGGCGGCTGCCGGGAAGTGGTGACGGTGCTCGGCGCGGACGCGGCAAAGGTCCGCGCCGCCACCGTCCTCGGCCGGCACCGGGTCATCGAAAATCCCGACTGGGCCAACGGGATGGCCGGATCGTTCCGGGCGGGTGTTGCCGCGGCGGCCCCGGAAGACCATGTGCTCATCGCGCTGGTGGACCAGCCCGGCCTGACCACGGAGACCGTCGCCCGAGTGCTGGCAGCCCACCGGCCGGGCCGGGTGACGGCAGCCGCCTACCGCGATGCGGAGGGCAGGCTGCAGCGGGGACACCCGCTCCTGCTGGACGCCGGTCTGCGCGCTGAGGCCGCGGCTGCGGCAACGGGTGACGCCGGAGCGCGCGTGTTCCTGCAGGCCCATCCGGACCTCGTTGATCTGGTGGACTGCAGTGACCTCTCCGGCGGCGAGGACCTCGACTCCCCCGAACAGCTGCACCGTCTTGACTAATGCGCCTCGGTGCATGCTTCTCGAGTCATGCTCGGTGCATGCTTTTCGGTTCATGCTTCTCGATTCGTACTCCAGGCTCGCTTAGGGCAGCTCGCCTAGGGCTCCATGCCTAGCGCTCCATGCCCGCGGCCAGTAGCTCCTGCAGGCCGCGCTTGAACGCGGCCCTGCCGCCGTGCGCGGGATGCCGGATTTTCGGCACGTCCAGGCCGCTGTGCTGCAGGCTGCGGTGCGCCACATTGCCCACGGCCACAACGGTCTCGATGGGAAACGCCTCAGTCAGCGCCTGCCAGAACGGAGTTCCCAGCGCAGCCTCGGAAGCCCTCGGCGTCCGATTGGACAACGGCTGCCCGGGCACATGGGTGTGCCACGGGCACGCGCTCCAGAGCAGGGGCAGGAACTCCAGCTCCGCCAGGACCTGCCACATCACCGTGGCGGTCGGCTCGGCCGCGATTCCCGCAGCGTCGACCGGAAGGACATATCCCTTTCCCGGTCCGAAGAGCCCAAACTCGTTGGCAGGGCCTTCGAGAATGGAGCGGTTCGTGAAGGGAATCCCGGTGATCCTCATGCCCCGGAAGCCCGGCGCCTCGCCCAGCAGCAGGACCTTCGGGGCGCGGTCCTGCATTTCCCGCAGGTAGGTGGCCAGGTTCCGCCGGCGCTGCGCATTTCCCGGCACGGTGTGATCGAAGAAGTTGTTGCACCCCGGGCCCGTTGCCACGGCCGCAAGTCGGTCAACGAAGCCATCGATGGAGGTTGCAGTCATTCCGTGCCCGTTTCGTTGACAGCCCGTAGGTCACCCAGAATTTCCGGGCCTCTCCACCGCCGGCACAGACGCCATTGCCGCTTTAGCATGGGGGCATGACGGACATGACCATCTTCACGGTGGGGCACTCCACTCATCCCATCGGCGAGTTCATCGGCATCCTGCAGGCCCACGGCGTCAAGAAGCTGATCGACGTGCGCACCGTCCCGAAGTCGCGCCACAATCCACAGTTCAACGCGGACGCCCTGGCGGCGAGCGTGCGGGCCAGCGGAATCACCTATCGTCGAATGGAATCCCTCGGCGGCCTGCGGCACGCCCGAAAAGACAGCCCTAACGGCGCATGGCGAAACGCGTCGTTCCGGGGATACGCGGACTACATGCAGACCGAGGAATTCTCCACGGCCATCGACCAGCTGCTGGAACGCGGGCGGACCAACGATTCCGCAATCATGTGCGCGGAGGCCGTCCCGTGGCGCTGCCACCGCTCGCTGATCGGTGACGCGCTCCTGGTCCGGAATGTCGGGGTGCTGGACATCATGTCGGAAAAGTCCGCCAAACCCCACACCCTGACGTCCTTCGCACGTGTCGAGGGAAACCGGGTGTGGTACCCGGCGGCCTAACCTCGGGTACGCCACCCCGCGGCGGTTCGGGGGCTACCAGCGCGGGTGGATCGAATCGCGGAAGTAGCGGTCATAAATTTCCCGGACACCGACGTCGAACGTTGCATCAATGCCGCTGACACCGGCGGCCGCGGCGTTGGAGCGGGCCTGGTCCACGTTCCGGGCGCCCGGGATCACCGTGCTGACACCGTCCTGCGCCGCGATCCAGGCGATAGCCGCTTGGGCGGTGCTGACGCCGTCGGGCACCAGTTCCTCGAACTCTGCCACCGCTTTGAGGCCCTGTCCGAAGTCCACGCCGGAGAAGGTCTCCCCGACGTCGAACGCTGAGCCGGAGCGGTTGAAGTTCCGGTGGTCGTCCTCGGCGAAGGCAGTGTCGGCAGTGTATTTTCCGGAGAGCAGTCCGGAGGCGAGCGGGACACGGGCGATGATGCCCACCCCGGCGGCCTCAGCCGCGGGCAGGACCTCGTCCAGCGGCTTGAGCCGGAAGGCGTTGAGGATGATCTGCACCGTGGCGGTGCCTTCGTGGCGCATGGCCTCGAGGGCTTCGTCCGTCCGCTCCACGCTGACGCCGTAGTTCCTGATGATGCCCTCGGCCACGAGGGTGTCCAGCGCGTCATAGACCTCGGCGTTGCTGTACACGGCGGTGGGCGGGCAGTGCAGCTGCACCAGATCCAGTTGCTCGACGCCCAGGTTGCGCCGTGACCGGTCCGTCCATTCGCGGAAGTTGGCGAGGTTGTAGTTCTCCGGTTGCTGCTCCACCCGGCGGCCCATCTTGGTGGCTACCGTGATGTCGAGGCCCGGGTTGTCTGCCAGGAAGGCTCCGATGGCCTGCTCGCTGCGGCCGTCGCCATAAACATCCGCGGTGTCGAAGAACGTGACACCCGCGTCCACGGAGGCGGCAAGGATGGCCTGCGCCTGCGCGGGGTCCACGTTGCCCCAGTCCGCGCCAAGCTGCCAGGTCCCCAAGCCAACGATGGAGACGTTCCGTCCGGTCTTGCCCAAGATTCGCTGTTCCATCGTCCGACTATAGGCCGTTAGCGGTCTTAATGGGCGGAGACCAGCCCGGCTTCCTTCAGACCCAGGTAGATCTTGTCGCGGGAGATCGGCAGCTGGGAGAACCTCACCCCGGTGGCGTCCCGGATAGCGTTCGCGAGCGCCGGCGCCACCGGGTTGAACGGGCTCTCGCTCATGGACTTCGCGCCCAGCGGGCCCAGCTTGTCGCTGGTGTCGGCGAAGTACACCTCGCTGCGCGGCACGTCCGCGAAGGACGGGACGCGATACTGCCGCAGGACGTCGGTGACCACGCGGCCGGCGTCGTCCACCTTGACCTCCTCGTACAGCGCGGCGCCGAGGGCCTGCGCGATCCCGCCTTCGATCTGGCCGCGGCACTGGCGCGGATTGACCACCACGCCGGCGTCGGCCGCCTGCACGCTTTGCAGGATCCGCAGTTCCCCTGTCCCGGTGTTCACGGCCACGCGGAAGCCCTGGACGTTGAACGCCACTGAGCGGGGAGTCCCGCCCCAATGGCCCTCGGTGGCGAGTTCGACGCCGGCCTGTTCCGCGGCGTCGTAAATTTCCGTCAGGGGCACCCGGGTTCCCTCGCAGATTACGGCGTCCTCTTCCAGTACGCAGGCGGAGGACTGCACCCGGCGGATGCCGGCGGCGAAGGCGCGGATGCGGACGGCAAGGTCCTCGGCGGCGGCCAGCGTCGCCTTGCCAGCCACCACGGTGCCGGCGGATCCGAACGCACCGGAATCATGGTTTACGAGGTCCGTGTCGGACTGCCGCACGGTGATCCGGGCGGCGGCGGTGGACAGCGCGGTGGCAGCAAGCTGGGCGTGGACGGTGGTGGTGCCGTTGCCGAATTCTGCCGTCCCGACGTCGGCGGCGTACGTCCCGTCGGCCAGGAGCCGGAGCCTGGAGTGGGCAAAATGGCCGCGCGGCGGGACGGTGTCGATCATGGACAGGGCAGTCCCCTCCCCCACCACCCAGTCCGGACCCGGGCCGTCGAGGCCGGCCGCACGGTAGCGTTCCCGTCCGCGGGCCAGGGCATCCTCCACCAGCTTTGTGCACTGGTCCAGGCCGTAGCTGCCGTAGTGGACGTCCTCCTGGGGGTCGTCGCGGGTGGAAAGCATGTCGTCGCCTTCCCGGACCATGTTCCGGCGGCGGAACTCCAGGGGGTCCATGCCGATCCCGATCGCGAGCTCGTCGATGCCGGATTCGATCGCGAAGATCATCTGGCTCAGGCCATAGCCGCGGAAGGCCCCGGACGGGACGGTGTTGGTGTACACGGCGTGGGCGTCCACTTTCTTGTTGGGGCACTTGTACACGCCCAGCGACTCGCCGCAGCCGTGGAACATGACCCCAGGCGCGTGGTTGCCGTAGGCGCCGGTGTTGGTGAGCACCTCCACCTGGAGCGCGGTCAGCCTGCCGTCGCTGCTGGCGCCGGCCTTGAGCTGGATGGTGAACGGATGCCGGGTGGTGGCGGCGGTGAACTGTTCGGTCCGGGTGAATTCAAGCTGCACGGGGCGGTTGAGCGTCAGGGCGGCCAGCGCCACGACGTCCTCGGTGAGCACCTCCTGTTTGCCGCCGAATCCGCCGCCCACCCGTCCCGCCACCACCCGGATCTGCTCCTCCGGCAGGCCGAACACCCGGGCCAAGGTCCGCCGGACCAGGAACGGGACCTGGCTGGAGGTGCGGATCAGCAGCCGCCCGTCACTGCCGAACGAGGCGATGGAGGCATGGGTCTCGAGTGCCACGTGCTGCACCCGCTGCGTCCGGTAGGTGTGTTCGTGGATGAAGTCAGCGGCGGCGAAACCGGCCGCCATGTCGCCGATTTCGGAGTGCAGTTCCGCCACGACGTTCCGTTCCGGCCGGCTGATGCGGGCCGTGGCTGCGTCCTTGTCCGCGTGGAGGGCGGGGGCGCCGGGGAGCATGGCGCGCTCCGGGGTGAAGACGGCGTCGAGCAGTTCGTAGTCCACCTTCAGGGCCCGCACGCCTGCTTCCGCCGCGGCCACCGTCTGGGCGACGACGGCGGCGACCCGCTGGCCGATGAACCGCACGACGTCGTCGAACACGCGGGTGTCGTCCGGGTCGTCGGTGTAGAGCTCGTGCTGGGCGGTGGAAAAAAGCTGGGCCGGGGAGTCCTCGTGGGTGAAGACCGCCTCGACGCCGGGAATTGCCAGCGCGGCCGTCGCGTCGATGGAGCGGACCCGGGCGTGGGCATGCGGGGAGCGGAGCAGCTTCACGTGCAGCAGGCCGGGCAGTTCCTCGGCCGGGACGTCCAGGGTGTAGCGGGCCTGTCCCGTGACGACGGCGAGGCTGGCGGGTGCCGGAACGTCATCGCCCAGCTGCCCGGGGCGCGGCTCCGGCTGGTCCTGCCCGGCGATCCCGGATCCCGGGCCGGCCGGGTCAGGGTGCCCTTCCAGGCCGCAGACGGCGTCCTCGATGGCGCGGTATCCCGTGCAGCGGCACAGGTTGCCTTTGAGATTGCGGGGCAGGTTGTCCTTCTGGTCGGCGTCGAAGGTGGCGGCCGTCATCACCATGCCTGCCGTGCAGAACCCGCACTGGAAGCCCTGCCGGTCCAGGAACTGCTGCTGCATCGGGTGGAGTGCGGCGCCGTCCGGGTCCTCGGCTCCGCCGGGAGCGCAGGTGGCAGCCAATCCTTCGATCGTGGTGATGGCGCGGCCCTCCGCGCGGACGGCGGGAAAGATGCAGCTGTGCACCGGCACCCCGTCCACATGCACTGTGCACGCGCCGCAGTCGCCGGCATCGCAGCCTTTCTTCACGCCGAGGTTCCCCTGTTCGCGAAGGAACGTCCGCAGGCACTGACCGGGACGGGGTTCGGCCCGCGCCGGGACGCCGTTGATTTCAATTGGGCCGTTGACCTCACGTGCGCGGTTGATTTCGATCGGCATGCTCAGGCCCCTTCCGTCCGGGGCCCGGCGTTTCGGGGCTTCGGGCTCGCCGGCTCAGCGTTTACTGGCTTCGCGCTGACAGGACCTGCGTTCAGTGGCCCAGCGTTCAGTGGCCCAGCGTTCAGTGACCCAGCGTTCAGCGGCCTAGCGTTCAGCGGCCCAGGGTTCAGCGGCCTGCCCGGCGGCCAGAAGTCACCGGATACGCGTATCGGATCCTCCCCTGCCGGGGCGGTGAGCTCGGCCCGGATTTCCTGGGCCAGCCGGTGCGTCATGTCCCGGCGCCAGGCGGGCAGGCCGTGGACGTCGTCGTGGTACAGCTCCTCCGGAATGGCCGCATCCAGGGCCTCGGTGAGGGAGTCGGCGAGCGCCGCCGCGGAGGACATCAGGCGCAGCTGCACGGGGCGTTTGGTGGCTGCGGTGACGGTCAGAACCAGCCTGCCACCGGCGTCGAGCCGTCCGATCAGCAGCACCGCGGACCTGCCCAGGTTGCTTAGCGACAGCCGGCGGAAGGCCACCCGGGAGGACAAGGCCGCCGCCGGCAGGCTCACGCTGCGCAGGAGCTCGCCGGGAGCGAGGCAGTTCGTCCCGTCGCCGGTGACGAAGTCCAGCACCGGCTGCGTGCGGCTGGCGCCGCCGGGGCCCAAAATGGTGGCCGAGCCGTCGAGGGCCGCGCACAGCGAGATCATGGGTCCGGCCGGCAGGGAGGTGCACAGGTTGCCGCCTACCGTGGACGTGTTCCAGACCTTGAAGGAGGCCACAAAGGACTCGCAGCAGGGGCGGACGAGCTTCAGGCCGGGCCAGTCCCTGGCCAGTCCCCGGCCGGCGTCCGATGCTGCATCCGAATTAAAGAAGTCATACAGCTGCGAGATGGTACAGGTTGCCGCCAGCTCGATGCCCGCCGCCGAGACCGCCAGGGGCGTCCAGTCCGTGGCGCCGAGGTCCAGGAGACGCCGGAGCGGCTCCTGTCCGAGGGCGGGGGGCCCGGCGGAGAACAGCACGGTGCCCCCCGCGAGCCAGGCGTCCCCTTCGCGCCAGTCGGCCGGGTCGGCGGTGCGGACCACGGCCTCGATGGTGTTCAGATCCAAGGGGCCTCCTGACGTTCCGGCAGGGCTGCCCTGCTGTCGTGGTGGATCGGCGCGTAGTGGTGGATCGGTGCGTAATGGTGGATGGGGCCGGTGGCATCCTTCAGGGACACACTGCCCTGGGCCAGGCCCGCGGCCCTGCTCCGGTTGGCCACGAGTTCGGCCGTGATGGACACCGCAACCTCTTCCGGGGTGACGGCGCCGAGGTCCAGTCCGATGGGTGAGTGCAGCCGGGCCAGCTCCAGGTCAGGTACCCCGGCCTGCCTCAAGGCATCGACCCGCCCGCGGTGGCTGCGCCTGGACCCCATCGCGCCGACATAGGCCACGTCCAGGCCCAGCGCCGCCTGCAGCAGCGGAACGTCGAATTTCGGATCATGCGTGAGCACGCAGATGGCCGTCCTGGCGTCGACGCGGCCGGCCCGAGCCTGCTCCGCCAGGTACCGGTGCGGCCAGGCCGTGGCAACCTCATCCGCGGCACTGAACCTGTCCTGCTGCGCGAACGCCGGACGCGCATCGCACAGCGTGACGTGGAAGCCCAGGAGTTTCGCGGCCGGCAGCAGTGCCGCACCGAAGTCATTGGCGCCGAAGATCAGCAGCCGCGCCGCGGGCAGGCGGCTCTCCACCAGCAGGCTCACGGGCTCCGGCAGGCAGTCCCCTGCGGACGCGAGCAGAACCAGCCCGGTCCGGCCTCCCCGCAGCAGCGGTTCCAGCTGGGCCGCTGCCGCCAGCAGCACACGCCCGGCACCGGCGGAACTCGCCGCTCCCAGCAGCGCGGCGAGTTCGGCCGACTGCAGTACCTGGAAGGCGGCCGGGTCAGGGACCACGACGGCGCCGCCTCCGCCGGCGTCCACCCTGCGGATCAGCGCCGCCCCGCCGGCCGAAGGCCGCCCGGCCAGGAAATGCAGGCTGTCCAGCCGCAGCCGGCCGGACCCGGCGCCCAAAGGTTCGATGTAGATTTCCAGTCCGCCGCCACACGTCAGTCCCGCGGCAAACGCGTCCTCGGCGCTGTAGCCGAAAAACTCCCGGCGCGTCCCGCCGTCGCGCATTACCTCCAGGGCCGCCTCCACAACGGCCCCCTCGACGCAGCCGCCGGACAGGCTGCCCAGCACCTCGCCGGCCTCCGAGACCAGCATGGACGTGCCCACGGGCCTCGGCACCGACCCGGCAGTGCCCACCACAGTGGCCACCGCGCAGCGCTGGCCGGACGCGGCAGGCCGCCAGGTGGCCAGGAGCGGGAGCAGATCCAACATGGCCGCAATCCCCGGAACTAATACTCGGTCCTGGACTCGAGCGAGTTCCAGGCGTTGAAGGGATCGAGGACCGCCGGACCCTGCGGATCTGTCAGTTCCAGCCGACAGACCGGCATGAGCGCATCGCGCTGGTCATTTTCGAAGAATTCGTAGAAGACGGCGTCATCGAACCCTGCGGACGCGGCATCGTGCCGGTCCGCGGCGAACATCACGCCGGACACCCGCGCCCACAGCGCGGAGGCCAGGCACATGGGACACGGCTCGCAGCTGCAGTAGAGCATGGCTCCGCTGAGATCGAAGGTGCCAAGTTCACTGCAGGCCCGCCGGATGGCCGTCACCTCGGCGTGGGCGGTGGGATCGTTGGTGGCTGTGACACGGTTGACGCCTTCGAACGCCTGCCCGTCCGCGGTAACCACCACAGCGCCAAACGGGCCGCCGCCGTTCAGGACGTTATCCCTGGCCAGCTCGATGGATCTCGCCAGGTACTTCTGGGCCGTATCGGGTGTACTCATGCCGCCACTCCTACCTGCGAAGGCCCGAACACCGTGGCGGGAAAACAAGGGCCGGATGCGACGGTGACCAGTCTTCAGCATGTGCCTTGAAGGTTGCGCCTGGTAGATAGCGTCCCAAGATCGGGCCGCCCGCCGTTGGCAAGATCGAGAGTAGCACCGGGACCTTCTCCCCGCGCTCCCCATTTCGTCGAAGCCCAGTTTCGTTATGTGAAATCTCCATTTCCGGCTCTTCACGCCTACCCCGGGCCATCGCCGCTCCCACACGATTTTGTCGAAAAGTAATGCACACCCCGCCCGGGCCGGGCTACGCTCGACACCAACTCGTGGCCCAGGTCACGTGACCTGGGCGTAGCAGGCAGGGCGATAATGAGCTGGCATCAACTGATGTCGGCTCTTTTTGTGGGCGAGTGGAACAGAAACGCACGGGAAACAAGCGCTTAATTTCTATGTGGGACTTTGGCACCACATACCTGACGTTGGGAATCAGACCATGAGCAAAAAGATCGTCCTCGGCCACAACCAGTACGGCAAAGCGGAAGTCCGGGTCGTCAAGATCACCAGGGACACCCACCGCCATGAGATCGAAGACCTGAACGTCACCTCGCAGCTGCGCGGGGACTTCGCAGCGGCCCACCTCGAAGGCGACAACAGCCATGTAGTGGCCACGGACACCCAAAAGAACACGATCTATGCCTTCGCCCGGGACGGCATCGGCTCCCCGGAAGCCTTCCTGCTGCGGCTGGCCCGCCACTTCACCTCGAACTTCGGCTGGGTCACCGGAGGCCGCTGGGCGGCCGAATCCTACAAATGGGACCGGATCCAGGTCCACGGAGCCGGACACGACCACTCCTTCGTCCGCAACGGCCAGGAAGTCCGCACCGCGGTCCTTGTCCGCGACGGCGGCACCGATCACCTCATCGCCGGGCTCAAGGACCTCACCGTGCTGAAGTCCACCCAGTCCGGATTCAGCGGCTTCCCGCGGGACAAGTACACCACCCTCCCGGAAACGGCCGACCGCATTCTCGCCACGGACGTCTCGGCGCGCTGGCGCTTCCGGACCGGCCTCGACTTCGGCACCTTCGACTTCAATAAAAGCTACGACGACGTCAAGAGCCTGCTGCTGGAGGCGTTCAGCGAAAAGTACTCCCACGCCCTGCAGCAGACCCTTTTCGATATGGGCGCCAAGGTCCTGGAAGCGCACACCGAGATCGACGAGATCAGGTTCTCCATGCCCAACAAGCACCACTTCCTCGTGGACCTCTCGCCCTTTGGCCTGGACAACCCCAACGAGGTCTTCTTTGCCGCCGACCGCCCCTACGGCCTGATTGAGGCCACGGTCCAGCGTGAAGACGCCGTCCTCGCGGAAATCGCCTGGCACGGGATCGCCGGCTTCTGCTGACCCGAGGCACCGCCGGGATCCAGACGCTGGCGGGCCCGTGGTGGTGGGCCCCGCCAGCCGTGCCTAAGAGTAGTGTGAGCGGCCAAAGGCAGTGTGAGCGGCCCAGGAAAGGACCAGAAATGACTCTCGTCGTCACCGATCCCCAACCCGTCGACCGGGCCGGGGAAATCCTGACCCCGGAGGCTCTCGCCTTCGTCGAAGAACTTCACTCCCGCTTTGCCGGAACCCGGGCCGAGCTGCTCGAGGCCCGGGCCCTCAAGCGGGAGCACGTGGCCCTGACCGGCCGCCTGGACTTCCTGCCGGAAACCCGGGAGATCCGCGACGCCGACTGGAGCGTGGCGCCGGCGCCCGCGGCCCTGCAGGACCGCCGGGTCGAAATGACCGGGCCGGCAGCCCCGGCCAAAATGGCCATCAATGCCCTGAACTCCGGCGCAAAGGTGTGGCTCGCCGACCTTGAGGACGCCAGCACGCCCACCTGGCCCAACGTGGTCGAATCGATCCTCAACCTCCGCGACGCCGCGGACGGCACCCTGAAATACACCTCGCCCGAAGGGAAGGAATACGCGCTGCGCACCGACGCTCCGCTCGCCGTCGTGGTGGCCCGGCCCCGCGGCTGGCACATGGCCGAACGGCACCTCCTGATCGGCGGGGAACAGACCATCGGCGCCCTGGTGGACTTCGGCCTGCACTTCTTCCACACCGCCCGGCAGCTCCTGGCCAACGGTCACGGACCCTACTATTACCTGCCCAAGATGGAGAGCCACCTCGAGGCCCGGCTGTGGAACAGGATCTTCGTCTTCGCCCAGGACTACCTCGGCATCCCGCAGGGCAGCATCCGCGCCACCGTGCTCATCGAGACCATCCCGGCCGCCTTTGAGATGGACGAGATCCTCTACGAACTCCGCGACCACGCCTCCGGCCTGAACGCCGGCCGCTGGGACTACCTGTTCAGCATCATCAAGTACTTCCGTGACGCCGGTGCGAGCTTTGTCCTCCCCGACCGCGCCACGATCGCCATGACCGCGCCGTTCATGCGGGCCTACACCGAGCTCCTGGTCAAGACCTGCCACCGCCGCGGCGCCTTTGCCATGGGCGGCATGGCGGCCGTGATCCCCAACCGGCGCGAACCCGAAGTAACCGCCCAGGCCTTCGAGAAGGTCCGGGCGGACAAGACGCGCGAAGCCGGCGACGGCTTCGACGGCTCCTGGGTGGCGCACCCGGACCTGGTTCCGGTCTGCCGCGAGGTATTCGACTCCGTCCTGGGCGAGCGGCCCAACCAGCTGGACAGGCAGCGGCCCGAGGTCAGCGTCACCGCCGAGCAGCTCCTGGAC
>JBKPJW010000629.1:0-1763 GCA_046730875.1 Actinomycetota bacterium
CGGCTTCCCCGTGCTCGGCTCCATCCTGGCGCAGGACGGTTACCTGCCGCGCCAGCTGCGGACCCGTGGCGACCGGCTGGCCTTCAGTAACGGCGTCCTGGCCCTCGCAGCAGGCGCCCTGGTCCTGATTCTCGCGTTCAACGCCGACGTCACAAAACTCATCCAGCTCTATATTGTGGGCGTCTTCATCTCCTTCACGATGAGCCAGCTGGGCATGATCCGGCACTGGGGGAGGGAACTGAAACTCTCCAAGGACCCCGCCGTGCGGCTGCGGGTCATCAAGTCCCGGACCATCAACACCGTGGGCTTCTGCATGACCGGCCTGGTTCTGGTGATCGTCCTCATCACCAAGTTCACGCAGGGCGCCTGGATCGCGCTGCTGGCCATGTTCGTGCTGTTCCTGATCATGTGGAGCATCCGGGCGCACTATGACAACGTGGCCAAGGAACTCGCCGTCGACGAGGACTCTTCGCCGCGGGCCCTGCCTACCCGGGTGCACGCCGTGCTGCTGGTCTCCCACGTGCGCAAGCCGGTACTGCGCGCCCTGGCCTACGCCCGGGCCTCGCGCCCGTCGCGGCTGGACGCCATCACCGTGGACATCAGCCAGGAGGAAACCGAGGCCACGGTCGCGGACTGGGAGAAGCTCGAAATCCCGGTGCCCCTGACGGTGCTGGCCAGCCCGTTCCGCGAAACGGTGACCCCGATCATGGAGTACATCAAGAACATGCGCCGGGATTCGCCACGCGACCTGATCGTGGTCTACATCCCGGAGTACGTGGTGGGCAAATGGTGGGAACAGCTGGTCCACAACCAGACCGCGCTGCGCATCAAGACCCGGCTGCACTTCGAGCCGGGCGTCATGGTGTGCAGTGTGCCGTGGCAGCTGAAATCGTCCGAAGAAGCCAAGAAACTGCAGGATATCCAATGACCCCCGACACACAGACCCACACCCACACGGACCTCGTCGTCGACGTCGGACCTGTCGCGCACGGCGGGCACTGTGTGGCCCGGTATGAGGGACGCGTCGTGTTCGTCCGGCACGGGATTCCCGGCGAAAAAGTCCGCGTCCGGCTCACCGACGACGGCCCGTCCGCCAAATTCTGGCGCGCCGATGTGGTGGAGGTCCTGGAGTCCTCGCCGGACCGGGTGCCGCACTTCTGGGACCTTGCCGATTCCGCGCGCTCCTGGTCGCACCGGCATCCGCCCGTCGGCGGAGCCGAACTCGGCCACATCGCGCTGGCGCGCCAGCGCAGCCTCAAGGCCGATGTCCTGGCCGAGCAGCTTAAGCGGCTGGCCGGCGTCGAACTGTCGCCCGCAGGGCAGATCACTGTCGAAGCGGTCGGCAGGGATGCTGCGACGGAGGGCGCCGACGGCGCAGCGGCCGGCGCAGGGACCGCGGCCGGCCTCGGCTGGCGGACGCGCGCCGGCTTCGCTGTGACGCCGGCAGGCAGGCTCGGCATGCACGCCCACCGCTCCGATGCCATCCTGCCGGTGCGCGAGATGCCGCTGGCCGTGGACGGCATCAATGCGCTCCGGCTCTGGGATATCGACCTGCAGGGCATCGACCGCGTCGAAGTCGCGGCCCCGGCGAACGGCTCCCGTCCGCTGGTGCTGCTGGTGCCCGCCCCGGGAACCCGGACCAAGCGGCTCAGCGGCATCCTGGCCCAGCTGCCCGACGACGTCTCGGTGGCCAGCCTGGACCCGGCCACCGGCGAGGTGCTGCAGTTGCGCGGCCGCACCTATGTCCAGGAGTCCGCGGCGGG
>JBKPJW010000630.1:0-9385 GCA_046730875.1 Actinomycetota bacterium
CATCAGCTGGTAGAGGAAGGCCGCCTCGTTTGATGTCCGGCCGCTGGTATAGAACGCCGCCTGGTCGGGGGAGTCCAGGCCTTTAAGCTTGTCGGCGACGATGCGTAGCGCTTCGTCCCAGCTGACCGCCTTGTAGTGGTCCTCGCCGGCCGGCTTGTAGACCGGCTCCGTAAGCCGGCCCTGCATTCCCAGCCAGTACTCGGACCGGCCGCGCAGTTCGCTGACGGAGTGCTCGGACCAGAAACTTTCGGGAATCACCACCGGGGTGGCCTCCCACGTCACGGCCTTTGCGCCGTTTTCGCAGAACTCGAACGCCTTGCGGTGGTGCGGATCCGGCCATGCGCAGCTGGGACAGTCGAAGCCGTCCTTTTGATTCATGGCCATCACGGTCTTGCGGGTCCGGTTCAGCCCCATCTGCTCGATGGCCGGCTTCATGGAGTGATACACGCCCGGGACGCCGGCGGCCCGGCTTTTCGGCTCGTCCGCGACAACGAGGTTTTTCTCGGACGGTTCCTCGATCCGAGGAGTCTTGCGAGTCACGTGAACTTCGCTTCTGCAGCTACCGCCGGAGGGGCGGACGGGGCGGTGCGCTGATCTGCCACTGTGCAGCCCACCGTCAGGCCTATCAGCTTGATCGGAGCGAGGCAAGCAATCCGGCGCTACCATGCCGGCGCAGCACGGCGGCGCTGGTGGAGCTCACGTACCGGCCCCGCCTTGGGATAAGGCTGGGGATTTGCTGTAAGTAGGAGAGTTTCAAAAGTCGGGTCCTTCAGAAGTAGGCGTTACTTGTCTATTACATGCGCTCCGACCGCCCGGGCAGTAGTTCCCGCGTAGGCTACGCTGCCGCCGTCGAGCCCCGGACCAGTACCCGAAAACGCCGGCACGGGTACTCCGGAGCCCCGGTCCCGGTGGCGGGACGCCTCGAAAAACAGTGGTCGGAACGCCGAATCTCAACTCCCTCACGGCTCCCAGCTTTCCCCAAGAAATCATCCAGCACTCTTGCACCATCACTCACTCCAAGAGGCAGGTGTGCTATGAATTTGTTCGCATGCAGGAAGGTTGACGGTCAAAGACGAGTCTTTAGCCGGCCAACCCGCGCAGTAGCCGCAGGGACAGCGCTGACCCTGCTCAGTTTCATTGGACTCACGACCGTGGCGCCTGGCGCCAGCGCCGCGCAGGCACCCGTCGGCGCAGGCTTCACCATCACCCCGTCCGACCTCGCCTTCATCCTCAAGCAGATCAAGATCGCTGAAGCCCACGTGGCCAACACGACGTCGGCAACCGGCCCCTGCGGTGCCCTGATTGGCACCGGCCCCAACCAAATTCCCAGCCCTCTCGTCTCCCAGGGCCTGCGGACGGTGGACGGCTCATGCAACAACCTCCAGCCGGGCCAGGAAACGTTCGGCGCTGCTGACCAGACGTTCCCGCGCCTGGCGACCCCGGTGTTTCAGCCCGCCGAGGCTGTACCCCCGGGCTTCGGACCCGCAGGCTCTACGAGCTACGCGCAGAAGCAGGGCAACGTTTTCGACTCCGAGCCCCGCACCATCAGCAACCTGATCGTCGACCAGACCTCCACCAACCCGGCCGCGGTGGCAGCGGCCGGCAACCCGGTCAGGACGCAGGGCAATGAGGGCGTCGTGCCGTGCACGTCGGATCCGCAGCCGTTGGCCCAGCCCGAACCGATCCCTGGAATTCCTGCGGGCTGCGTGCCCTCGCATCAGACCCTGTTCATTCCGAACGTGACCACGGACGTCGGGCTTTCCCCGCCCTACAACTCACTTTTCACGCTGTTCGGGCAGTTTTTCGACCATGGGGTGGACCAGACAGTCAAAGGCGGCGGCACAGTTTTCGTGCCGCTGAAGGCCGATGATCCGCTCATCGCCGGCCCCGACCACGTCCTCGGCAACGCTGACGACCTGGCCCCGCAGCTGCGGTTCATGGTGCTGACCCGGGGCCAGAACCAGCCCGGTCCGGACGGTGTCACTGGCGACAACCCCGCGACTCCCGCCGACGAGAGCGCCGACGATCTCCAGAATGCGATCAACACGGACTCGCCCTGGGTCGACCAGAGCCAGACGTACACTTCCCACTCTTCCCACCAGGTCTTCCTCCGGGAGTACATCAACAACACCGACGGCAAGCCGGTTTCCACCGGCAAGCTGCTAGGTGGCGTTGCCGGCCCCACGGCGAACGGCATGGCCACGTGGGCCACCGTAAAGTCCCAGGCGGAGATCTTCCTTGGCCTCAAGCTCGAGGACAAGGACGTCACGAACGTCCCGATGATCGCCGCAGACGCTTACGGCAAGTTTATCCCCGGACCTCTGCGCGGACTGCCGCAGTACGTCACCCAGACCGGCCTGGTCGAGGGAGATACAGCCACTCCCGTGCCGGTGCCGGCAAATGTGCGGCACTTCGACACGCCGTTCCTGACGGACATCGCGCACAACGCCGACCCCTCACCGCAGGACACGGACCGCAACCCGGCCACACCTCCCGTCGCGCCCACCGCGGACACCGACAACACGGCCTCGGCAGATTTTGCCAACCAGCCGGCCGGTACCTACGACGACGAGATGCTCAACGAGCACTTCATCGCCGGTGACGGGCGCGTCAACGAGAACATCGGGCTCACCGCCATCCACCAGATCTTCCACTCTGAGCACGACCGCCTGGTCGACGATATTGAGAACGTGCTGACGAACGATACTTCCGCCAGCGGCACGGCGGCCCTGGCTCAATGGAAGTTGGCGGCCGGCGCCAACGGCTGGAACGGCGAGCGCCTCTTCCAGGCGGCACGGTTCATCACCGAAATGGAGTACCAGCACCTGGTCTTCGAGGAGTTCGCCCGCAAGGTCCAGCCTGCGGTCAACCCGTTCGAGCCGTTTGCGTTCACCCAGACGGAACTCAATCCGGCGGTCAAGGCCGAGTTTGCTCACGCCGTGTACCGCTTCGGTCACTCCATGCTGACCGAAACGATCTCGCGCAGGAACGAGGACCGCCCCGGTCCCGACAACCAGTTCGGCACCTCCGACGACGAATTGGGGAGTCAGAACGACGTCTCCTTGCTCGATGGATTCCTCAACCCGCCGGAGTACATCAATGGTGGCCCTGCCGGTTCGCTCACCTCCGAGGAGGCTGCGGGCAGCGTCATCATGGGTATGTCGGATCAGGTCGGCAACGAACTCGACGAGTTCGTGACCGACACGCTTCGCAACAACCTGCTGGGCCTGCCACTGGACCTGGCGGCGATCAACATGACGCGCGCCCGGTCCGAGGGCGTTCCGCGGCTGAACCAGCTTCGCCGGGAGATTTTCAACGCGACGAACGACGGCCAGTTGAAGCCCTACACCAACTGGATCGACTTCGGGGAGGGCCTGAAGCACCCGGAGTCGCTGACCAACTTCGTGGCGGCCTACGGTCAGCACCCGTCCATCACCGGCGCAACCACGCTGGCGGGCAAGCGTGAGGCTGCACGGTTGATCGTCAACCCCAACACTGGCGACGTGGCCCCGGCTGACGCCGCGGCGTTCATGAACAGCACGGACGCCTGGGCCAACAACGGTACCCGGTCGATCACCGGCCTCGACAACGTCGACCTTTGGGTCGGCGGACTCGCGGAGCAGACGGTGGTGTTCGGCGGCCTGCTGGGCAGCACCTTCAACTACGTGTTCGAGAACCAGCTGACCGATCTGCAAAACGGCGACCGCCTCTACTACCTTGCCCGCACCCCGGGCATGAACCTGAGGACGCAGCTCGAAGGCAACTCGTTCGCCGAAATGATGATGCGCAACACGAACGCCCATAGTTTGAAGGCCGATGCATTCGCTACGGCGGACTGCAAGTTCGAGTTGAAGAACCTGGCAGGCACCGCTGCCGGATTTGCGGCCTCGGGGAACACCGTCGCGGATGACCCGCAGTCGGAGTGCAGCGAGCCGGCCCTGCTGATCCGCATGTCCGACGGGACGATCAAGTATCGTGCCAGGAACAGCGTCGACCCCTCCGGGATCAACGGACAGAGCGTCTACAACGGCACCGCCGGCGTGGACCGCATCTCCGGTGGAAACGACAGCGACACTTACTGGGGTGGACTCGGCAACGATGTCATCGAAGGCGGTGACGGAGCCGACGTCGCGCTGGGTGGTGAAGGCAACGACATCATCACCGACCTTGCCGGCGACGATGTATTGAAGGGCGGGCCCGGCAACGACGCGATCGACACGGGACCCGGCCTCGACATCATCATGGGCGGCGATGGCAAGGACTTCACCAACGGTGGTGCCAATGCCAACGAGACCTTCGGTGGGCCGGATGACGACTTCATCATGCTCGGTCAGAGCCTTGACGCCGCCTTCGGCGACAGCGGCGATGACTGGGAGGAGGGTGGCGATCAACCGGACCTCATGCAGGGCGACAGCGGCAACCTGTTCTTCCTGGACGACTCCCAAAAGCCCGGACACGACATCCTGATCGGCCAGGGCGGTGACGACGACTACGACATGGAAGGCGGCGACGACATCGGTGTTGGCGGCCCCGGCATCGAGAAGGTTGCCGGCGCTTCAGGTTATGACTGGGAAATCGGAGTCGGCGATCCACAGCCGCAGGACCTCGATTTGGACGTCCAGATCCCGCCGCTGGATATCCTGCAGGTCGGCGTCAGGGACAAGTTCAACGAGGTCGAGGCGTTGTCCGGCGGGGACCTCAACGACACCCTCCGCGGTGACAGTGAGGTACCCAGCACCGTAGGTGGCGGCGGATTCATCGGCTGCGACGTGCTGGACCAGGCGGGCCTTGACCGCATTTCCGGTCTTGACGCGCTGGTGCCGGCGTTGAACACGCCGTTGGCTACCGTCGTGGCGCAGTCGGCCTCGGACGACTGCCCGCTTCTGAGTGGCCCGAACGTCTGGGGCGATGGCAACATCCTCCTGGGCGGCGGCGGCAGCGACCTGATCGAGGGACGCGGCGGAGACGACATCATCGACGGTGACGCCTACCTCAACGTCCGCCTCAGTGTTCGGACCAACGCAGCTGACCCGTCGACACAAATCGGCAGTGCATCGGTGACCGGACCCGGCCAAAGCGCCATGGCCAGCCGGTATCTTCGTGACGGCGCCGGCGCCCTTACCGGACCGACACTGCAGGAGGCCGTCTTCGCCGGCACGGTCGACCCCGGAAACATCGTGGCCGTCCGCGAGATCCTGACGGGCTCCGGCGGATCGGACAGGGCGAGCTTCTCCGGACCGCGAGCCAACTACACCGTCACCACGACGGGCGGCAACGGCACGTTGGGTTCGGCAGGCTCGACCACCACGGTGGTCGATAATGTCGGCACCGACGGCACGGACACCGTCCGCAACGTCGAGTTCCTGCAGTTCTCTGACACCGTTGCGCCCAGCGCTCCGGTCATCGGCAATGCAACCGCCGGTGCCGGCCAGGCGACGGTACGCTGGACGGCCCCGGCCGTCGGCGTTGCCGACTCCTTCTCCGTGAAGGTGCTCGACGTGACGACCAACCCGACCGGCGTCCAGGTCGGTGCCCTGCGCACCGCCCCGGCAGGTGCCACCAGCCTGGTGGTCACGGGCCTGACAAATGGATCGAAGTACGCGTTCCAGGTGCTCGCCAGCAACGCCCTCGGTGACAGCCCGTTCTCGGTGAACTCCAACACGGTAACCCCGACGACGACGACCGTACCGGGAGCGCCGACCATCGGCTCGGTCACCTCCGGGGACACTTCGGTGACCCTGAACTGGACTGCACCGGCGTCCGACGGCGGGTCCGCCATCACGGGCTACACGGTGAGGGCCTTCGTCGGAACCGTCCTGGCCCGTTCGCAGACGGTTACCGGTAACGTCGGAACCGCCGTCGTGACCGGCCTGTCCAACGGGACGTCGTACAGGTTCGACGTCGCCGCCGTCAACGCGGCGGGTACGGGTGCCTTCTCGGCCCTATCGGCAGCGGTGAGGCCGGCAGGCATTCCGGGGACACCGGTCATCGGTACGGCCACGGCCGGGAACGCTTCGGCGACCGTGACCTGGACCGCGCCGACGTCGAACGGCGGATCGCTCATCACCGGCTACACGGTGCGGGCCTTCGCCGGAACCGTCCTGGCCCGCACGCAGGCGGTTACCGGTAACGTCGGAACCGCCGTCGTGACAGGGCTGACCAACGGGACGGCGTACAGGTTCGACGTCGCCGCCGTCAACGCGGTGGGTACGGGCAGGTTCACGGCCCGCACTGCAGCGGTGACGCCACGGACGGAATTCGTGGCCCCCACCGTGACGGCTCACACGCCCGGATCCGGTACCCGGTCCGTAAGCCAGACGGCGGATGTGACCGGAACGTTCAGTGAGGCGGTGACGGGAGTCAGCGGGACCACGTTCCAGCTGCGGCTCGGCACTACCCTGATCCCCGCCGTCGTGTCCTACAACGCGCTCACCAGGGTTGCGACCCTCAACCCGAGCGCCACGCTGGCGGCGGACCAGGTGTACACGGCGACCCTCTCGGGGATCCGTGACCTGGCGGGCAACACGATCACGAACACCACGTGGACGTTTACCACGGGCCCGGCACCCGCCATCACTGTCACCACTCCCGCCGCGGGAGCGACAGGGGTGCTGCGCAACAGCAACGTGACCGCCACGTTCAGTGAGGCCATCACCGGCTTCACGGTTGCCGGCACCGTCCGGATCGACCAGGTCTCAACCGGAGCCCAGGTTGCCTCGGCGGTATCGTTCAACACCCTCACCCGGGTGCTGACGATCAACCCCGGAGCCAGCCTGCTCGCGAACACCCAGTACCGGGTCACCATCACCGGTGGCACCGCTGGCGTCCGGGACCTGGCCGGTAACCCGCTGCCCAACCGTACCTGGACGTTCACCACGGGCGCGGCACTGTAGTAGCAGTTCGAGTACGCCGGCTGGCGGGCCCTCAGCGGTCCGCCAGCCGGCTTCCTCCGTTGTTCGAAATCCCGGTTTCGATACCGACTGTATTCAGCTCGATTGCCCACCTTGGAGGGGCCATGACTACACGACGAGAAATGCTCAAACTAGGCGCCGTGAGCGCACTCGGCCTCGCCGGGCTCAAAGGAGGCGATGACGACGATCCGGCCCCGGGCTCCACCACCATTCCGGTGACCGCCAGCCGCCTGGCGCCGCAGAACATGCCCGTTCCCTATGCGGGCGTGTTCCGCCGCCCGCCGGAGCTTGTCCCCTTTCAGACCGGCTTCGACGGCGGCAACCCCGCCCGTCCGTTCGCCCGCTACGCCCTCACCCAGAAACTCGGCAAGGCCCAGCTGGTGCCCGGCTTGAACACAACCGTGGCCGGGTACAACGGCATCTTCCCCGGCCCTACCATCCGGGCCAACCAGGGCACCAGGATCGAGGTGCGGATCCGCAACGCCCTGCCCGCCGTCGGGCTCCTGCAGCCGGCATCCTTTGATACGGTCACGCACCTGCACGGCTCGGCGTCGCTGCCGCAGTACGACGGCTACGCCAACGACATCACCAATCCCGGGTTCGTCAAGAACTACCAATACCCCAATTTTCAGCCTGCCCGGACCCTCTGGTATCACGACCACAAGCACCACATCACGGCCCAGAACGTGTATTCGGGACTGGCGGGGTTCTATCCGCTCTCCGACAGGTTCGATCGTGCCCAGCTGCCGCAGGGCGAGTTCGACGTGCCCTTGATGATCTCGGATGCCATGTTCAATGCTGACGGGTCCCTCGCGTACAACGACAACGGACAGAAGGGCCTGTGGGGGGACATCATCCTGGTCAATGGCGTGCCGTGGCCCACCATGAAGGTCAAGCCGCGGATCTACCGCTTCCGCGTGCTCGATGCGTCCATCTCGCGCTCCTACCGGCCCACGCTCTCCACCGGGGACCCGGTATACGTGGTGGGAACCGACGGCGGCATGGTGCCCAAGGTCCAGGCTGTCAAGTCCTGGCGGCACGGGACGGCCGAGCGCTATGAGGTGCTGATCGACTTCAGGAAATACCGGACCGGGCAGCTGATCGAACTGCGCAACCTCAGCAACAAGAACAACATCGACTTCGCCAACACGAACAAGATCATGCGCTTCCAGGTGGTGGCGGACTCCGGTTCCGGGGTCGGCTCCATTTCCAGCATCCCCACCACGCTCGACGACGGCGGGGCAGTCAATGCGGCTCTGGGCGCCATTCCCACCATGAGCCTGACGCCGGCCATGGTCAAGGCCAAGCGGGAACTCAAGTTCTTCCGGGCCAACGGACAATGGACCGTCAACGGCGTCACCTGGGCCGACGTGGAGAAGTCCGGGTTTACCAAGCTCTTCGGCAATCCCCAGCCGTTCGACGTCGAGCAGTGGACCATCACGAACGCCTCCGGCGGCTGGTTCCATCCGGTGCACATCCATCTCATTGACGCCAAAATCATCGGAAGGAACACCAACGGAGGCCAGCCCTTTGCCTGGGAGAAGGGCCCCAAGGACGTCTTCTACGCCGGCGAAAACGAGACCATCACCGCGCTCATGCAGTTCGACCCCGGCGCGAACGGGGGCGGGCGCTACATGATCCACTGCCACAACCTGGTTCACGAGGACCACGACATGATGGTCCAGTTCGCCGTAGGCGATCTGCGGAAAAACGACCCCATCACCAGTGATCGGCCTGTCAGGGACACCACACCGATTACTGCATTCGCGCCGGTCTACCGGCCGGGATTCCCGGCGGGAACCTAACGTGGGCCGCCTGGGCCAACTGGGAGCGGCCACACTGCTGGTGCTGGCGCTGAGCGCCTGCACAGGCGGATCACCTGCACCTCCGCCGGCCACACCGACCGACGGGGCGCCACCCAGCGCGGCCCCCGTCTCACTGGAGAGCGGGACCGACGTCGGCAACGGCCGCCCCGCTGTGAGCCACGACGGGCTGATGGTGCGGCGCCGTGCGGTCATCGCCGTCCACCCCACCGCCGACGCCGAGCCGGGCAAGCCGCGCGCACGGCTTGCCCAGACCGCGGCCGCCGGCGGCATGGTCCTGTCCGACTTCCCCCCGGACGTGCTCGAACCCGCGATCCTGGAGCATATTTCGCCGGAACTGATCCTCGCGCTCCCGGCCGGAAGTACCCGCGACGACGCGGAGAAACTGGCTGAACAGGCTTTCGGCCCGGAGGGCAGCTACCCGGGCGTGGAGCATGTCCACGTCACCTCCGTCCTGGTCCACGATCTCCAGTTCAGCATCGCCGCCGCTGATCCGGCGGCCCTGGCCAGCTCCATCGCCGCGGAAGGCATCCTCTCGGACGCGCTCGGCAACTACGGCACATCCCTGGCCGGCGGAGCCTTGACCGTCAGCTACACGGGACCGCTGCTCAGCGACGCCCTGGTGGAGTCCGTGCGGACCGGCATGGCCCG
>JBKPJW010000631.1:0-1629 GCA_046730875.1 Actinomycetota bacterium
GGGCGTGGTGCTGGTGGTCGGCGTCGTCGTCGGCGCCCTAGTGGCGACCGTCCCGTTCCGGCTCTGGCTGCTCGTCCCGGTCGCGGCCGCCTGGGCCGGCGTCGCGGTAGTGCTAGCCGAGCTGGGCCGGTGGCATCCGGCCGGAGCTCTCAACCCGGTCTTCGCCCTCACAGCCTCGGCCACGGTCCCGATCGCGCTGAGCACGGTGCCCGCAGCCGCCCTCGCTGCGGCTGGCGCGGCCGTCTTCGCGCTGCTGCTCGCCCTCCCGGGCCGCACCGCCCGCGACGGCGGCGACCCGGTGCGGTATCGGCTGTCGTGGCGCGGCCTACGCCCGTCCGACCCGGTGGGCCGCCACGCCGCCCGCTATCTGCTCGGTATCGCCGCCGCCGGCCTCGCCGTCGCGACCAGTGGCATCGGCCACCCCTACTGGACCTTCGTCACGGCATCCGTCCCCATGTCGGCACCCGACCTGCACGCCCGCCTCACGCGCGCTGCCCAGCGGGTGATCGGCACCGCCGCCGGCCTCGGCGTCGCAGCCCTCGTCCTGGCCGCCCACCCCAGCAGCTATGCCGCGATCATCGTGATCGCCGTGCTCCAGGCGTGCACCGAGCTGACGACCGGGCGCAACTACAGCCTCGGCCTGGTCTTCTTCACCCCGATGGCCCTTCTGCTCGGCGATCTCATGCTGCCAGCCTCGATCGGCACCCTCCTGACTGAGCGCGCCCTCGAGACCGTCATGGGCCTCACCATCGCCCTGGCCGCCACTGTCATCACCCACGAAAGGCGCACTCCTGCGAGCCGGACCCCACCGCGCGATCATCTGCTCGACCACGTGTAAAGGCGGCCACGTGGAGGCGAACCTGCCCTCAGCCGCGGGGCTCCTTGCCCAGATCCGCTCGGTTAGGAATCTACTCAGTCAGGCGGGAGGTGCGCCGGGGTAGTGTCGGATCCAGACTCCGTACCCGCGTTCCGGAGCGGAATTCTTCCGCGCCCGGAGTGGTTCCAGCAGTATGGCCCTTCCCCTTCCCCGGATTTCCATTCTCGACCGTGCCAACGCCCGGGGCGGGTTTCCTGCTGCGGACGCCCTGAACCGGGTGCTGGAACGGGCCCAGCGGGCCGAGGAATGGGGTTACCACCGCTTCTGGGTCGCAGAGCACCACGCGGTGCCGGGCATTGCCGGTTCCGTTCCGGCCGTGCTGATGGCCGCCGTTGCTGCCCGGACGCACTCCATCCGGGTCGGTTCAGGAGGCATCATGCTTCCCAACCACCAACCACTCGTGGTGGCCGAACAGGCGGCCACGCTGGAGGCTCTGCATCCCGCGCGGATCGACTTGGGCGTTGGCCGGTCTGTCGGTTTCACCCCGGCAGTCCGGAATGCGCTGCGCGCCGGGAAACAGGACGCGGAGCGGTTTGAAGACCAGCTGGCCCAACTGCTTGCTTACCTGTCCGGAGCCGCGCCCATTACTGCCCGGCCGCGGAACGATTCGGCCACACCGGTATTCGTGCTGGCCACCGGTTCGGGAATCGATATTGCAGCCCGTGCCGGCCTGGCTGTGGTGCTGGGCGGCCCAGCCGTGTTCCGGACGGATCAGAACGGCACACTCCCGGCGCTGGAAAGGTACCGCTCAC
>JBKPJW010000632.1:0-1370 GCA_046730875.1 Actinomycetota bacterium
CCCTGGCCCAGTACCTGGACCACGGCGGCAACTATGACAGTACAGCCCAGAGCCTGACCATCCATCGAAGCACTCTGCGGTACCGCTTGAAGTCCATCCGGCAGATCACCGGCTTCGACCTTGCCGATCCCGAGACCCGACTAAACCTGCACGTCGCAACGCGCGCATGGCGCCTTCTTCCGCACGGCGCCCCCTTTCACGTCCCATAGCCAGGCCTCAATAGGCCGAATAGCCGCGGTCAGCGCGGTGACCCCACGGATTCAGGCATCGGGAACCTGTGTCCACGTCGACGGTGACATCCAGTTCGCTGGTCATAGAAACTGAAACCATAGGAGGCCGGGCGTGCCGGACAGTTCGGGCGAGGTCAACCGTATCAGTGCCCGTACATTGGGCGTGCTCGCCGAACCGGAGGTCACGGCCGAGTTTGCAGAGCGCAACGGCCGCGAAGTGGTCCATCTGCTCAACCTTGCCGATGAGCGCCACGACTGGTCCGTGGTGATCGAGTACCGAGATTTCACGGCTGGCAATGGGTTGGCGCCGATGCTGGACTCCATGGCGAAGCACCGGATTCGCCGTGCATGGGATGGCATGGTCTGCCTGACCGATCTTCCGATTCGTTTCGAGGGCCGGACTGTGGTCGCGGAAGTTGCGCTTGGGGAGCCGATCTCCCTGGTTTCCTTGCCCGCGCTCGGTGCCGTCAACATCGACCGCCGGGTCCGCACTGCCGTCGCCGACCTCGGTTGGGCGATGCACCGCCACTTCGATCCCGAGGATGACGCCGGGGAATTCGGTCCGCCCTCGCTGCACCAATCGCGGCGCATCGAGACCGCTGTTCTCGACGACGGGCCGATCGGGTTCCGCTACGTCTCAGCAACCCGCCTCGGCCGCGGACGGTTGCTGGCGGGCATGCTGCGGGCGAACCGTCCTTGGCGGCTGGCCTTGGGATTGAAAAGCGCAATGGCCGCCGCGATCGCCACAGGCGCCTTCGCGCTAGTCACGAACACCATCTGGCAACTCGCAGACCTGCTGGGGGCGCCGAGACTGACGTTGCTGATGGTCCTGTCGATCAGTTCGATGGTGTTCTGGATCATCACCCAACACGATCTGTGGGAAAGCCCCCGGCGCGACGATCGCCTCGAACGATACAAGGCTTCCTTGTACAACACTTCTACAGTGTGGTCGTTGATGATCGGCGTCGTGATCAGCTACGTCCTGCTGTTCGTGGCCGTGCTGCTGGCCGCGGCGTTCGCTATCGACGATGTCTTATTGGCGCAGACCCTGCAACACCCGGTGAACGTTTGGGACTTTATGGAAGTCGCCTGGATGACGACATCGGCGGCGCTCATCGGTGGTGCGTTGGGCTCGGGATT
>JBKPJW010000633.1:0-1055 GCA_046730875.1 Actinomycetota bacterium
GCCTCCGGCCGGCCCGCCCGCCGCGCCCGCACTTTCGCGGCCCCGGCGGCGGCTTCACAGCCCGCCCCCGCCGCTCCCGTCCGCGCGGAGCCGGTGGCACCGGTCCGCGCCGCTGAGCCGGTTGAACCCAAGCCTGCCGAAACCCGACCGGCCGCGTCCGCGCCGGGGGAGCGTCCGCGGTCCACGCCGCCGGTGCGCAAGCTGGCCAAGGATCTCGGCGTCGACCTCGTGGCCGTGACCGGCACGGGGGAGCTCGGGCTGATCACCCGTGACGATGTTCTGAACTTCGTCGGCGGCGGAGACCGGACTGCAACCGCCCAGGAACTTGCCGGCGCGGCACAGCCAGTTGGCGCGCCCGCCGCCGGGCTCGTCCCGTCCGGCGGCGAGCGGGAGACGCGCACCCCGATCAAGGGTGTGCGGAAATTCACGGCCGCCGCCATGGTGGCCAGCGCCTTCACCGCACCGCACGTCACCGAGTTCCTGACCGTCGACGTCACGCCCACGATGGAACTGCTGGCACGGCTCAAGGCCAGCCGCGCGTTCGCCGGCTACAAGCTCACGCCGCTGACGCTGGTCTCCAAGGCGGTGCTGATCGCCCTGCGCAACCACCCGACGCTCAACGCCCGGTGGGACGAGGCCAACCAGGAGATCGTCCAGTTCAACTACGTGAACCTGGGCATCGCGGCCGCGACGCCGCGCGGGCTGACGGTTCCAAACATCAAGGACGCGGACCGGATGTCCCTCATGGAACTCTCCTCGGCCCTGACGGAGCTGACGGACACGGCCCGGGCCGGGAAGACGGGCCCCGAGGCGCTGTCCGGGGGCACGATCTCCATCACGAACATTGGCGTCTTCGGCATCGACGCCGGCACGCCCATCCTGAACCCGGGCGAGGCAGCCATCCTGGCCCTCGGGGCGGTCCGCAAGATGCCGTGGGAGTACCAGGACGAGGTCGCCCTGCGCCAGGTCATGACCTTGAGCCTCTCCTTCGACCACCGACTGGTCGACGGCGAGCAGGGCTCGCGGTTCCTCCAGGACCTCGGCGCCATGCTGGC
>JBKPJW010000634.1:0-5020 GCA_046730875.1 Actinomycetota bacterium
ATCAGCATCCAGAAGGCATCGGTAAGTTCCACACCCTTGGCGTTCTTCAGGACGGAGCTGCCGAGAATGCTGAAGATCAGGATGCCGAAGAAGTTGAAGATCCAGGCCAGCGAGAAGACAATCGTGTTCCGGCGCTGGTGCGGCTCCCAGATGCGCTTGAGCGGGGCCGCGGAGGAGTGCTCGACGCCGAATGCATGGGCCAGGGCGTGGGCTTCCTCGGTCTTGCCGTGCTTCTCAAGTTGGGTCAGCTTTTGGTGCAGTTCGAACTGCGGCGTTTCCTTCAGCTTCTTGGCAATGAGCCACACGATGATTGCTGCCGGAACGGTCGCCATCAGGTACAGGGCGCGCCAGCCAAGGGACGGAAGGAAGACGAGGGCGAGGGCGCTGGCGAGCAGGAAGCCCAGCGGCCAGCCGCCCTGGATGAAGGAGTAGTGGAAGCCGGGGCGCTTGCGCTTGTCGGCGACTTCGGTTACCTGGTAGACCTCGTTCATGTAGGTCGCGTTGACGGCCTGCTCGGAGAATCCGAGCCCGCCGAAGGAACGGACCAGGACCAGCAGGCCGTTGCTGAGGAACGGGATTCCGGTCGGGATCAGGGCGGTCAGGCCGGAGACGATGGCGGTTCCGCCGACAGTGGTCATCATGCCCTTGCGGCGGCCGAGCCGGTCAATGACGGGGCCGATTCCGAAGCAGACGATCGCGGTGCCGACGGCGATCCAGGTGTTGATTGCGTACGCTTCGGTCGCGGTCCAGCCGAACTCCTCCTGCATGGCCGGCAGGAGGGTGCCGAAAAGTCCGAAGTCGAATACGGCGACCGTCCAGGCACATAGCGCCAGGACGGTGGCGACGGTTGTGTTGTGCTTAGAGAACACCGGGAAGCGGCGTTTCTCGTCGGGTGCTGGTGTCGTCAGGTCGACGGCGGGCTGCTGGATGGTCATTACTGGTTTTCCTTTCGGGGGCTGCGGGCGAGGAAGGAGTCCGCGATCTGGTCGAACTTCAGCCAGCTGACGCCTTCATGGGAGTTGATGTGTTCGATGAGGCGCTCAAGCATGAGCAGCACCTGCGGGCGGCCCGAGACGTCCGGGTGGATGGTCATGGTGAAGACTGCCTGATCCATTTCCCGGTACACCCAGTCGAACTGGTCGCGCCACATTTGTTCGATGTCCCGGGGGCTGACGAATCCGTGGGAGTTCGGGGCGGCCTTGATGAACATCATGGGAGGGAGGTCGTCCAGGTACCAGTTGGCGGGGATCTCGACAAGGTCGGTCTCCTCACCGCGGACCAGCGGCTCCATCCAGGTCTCGGCGGCCTTGGTGTAGTCGATCTTCTTCCAGCTGTCACCGACGCGCACATAGTAGGGTTCGAAATCGCGGTGCATCAGCGAGTGGTCGTACTTGATCCCGCGTTCCAGAAGGATCTCATTGGTGACCGGGGAAAATTCCCACCACGGAGCGACATAGCCTGTGGGACGGCGGCCGGAGACTTTTTCGATGAGTTCAATCGACCGGTCCAGGATGGCCGTCTCCTGCTCGCGGGTCATAGCGATGGGATTCTCGTGCGAGTACCCGTGCACGCCGATTTCGTGCCCGGCATCAACAATCATCCGCGTCAGGTCCGGGAACGTCTCAATCGAGTGGCCGGGCACGAACCACGTGGCGGGAAGGCCGTACTTCTCGAAGAGACGGATGAGCCGCGGGCCCCCCACCTCGCCGCTGAATAGTCCGCGGGAGATATCGCACGGCGAGTCCTCGCCCCCATAGGAGCCGAGCATTCCGGCAACGGCGTCCACGTCCACGCCGAACGCGACTTGGATGTCCTTTGTCATGAGATCAACCTTTCACTGCGCTTTTTTGTTGAGGTTTTGTGGGTGTAGTTCGGTTTCTCGCGGCGACTAGCCAGCGAGTGTGCCCCGGCGGGCGAAGGCGTCCGCAATGCGGTCCGCTGGAGTGCCGAGCCTGAGCAGGAGACTCAGCAGGACCAGCGACTGGGATGGCCTCAGCAGCCCGGAGGGGATTGCTCCGGCGGCACGCAAGTCCTCGCCGCCTCCGTCGCCGTATCGGGCCACCACGGCCCCGGCCTCCACGCGAGTGCTCGTCACCACAACGACGCCGGCCGCGGTAGCGTCGGCGACGTCCCGGCACAGCACACGGTTGGCATTGCCCGTTCCCGTCCCTTGGAGCACAATCCCTGCCGCCCCCGCTTGGCGGCTGGCCAACAAGAGGGTGGAATCCGCTCCGGGATAGGCGGCAATGAGGTCCACGCGCGGCGAACCGGCGTCTTCGCCCGGTAACGGCAACGGATCAAGTCCGCGCCGTGCACCGTGCATGGTGACTTCGCCGGAATCGGATACTGAACCTGCCGTTCCGAAATCCGGGTTGGCGAAGGCATCCAGCCGCGTTGTATGGCTCTTCCGGACGCCGGCCGCCGGAAAGATGGTCCCTGCGAACGCCAGCAGCACGCCCCTTCCCCTCGTCTGAGGGGAACCGGCCACGGCGATGGCGCGGGACAAGTTGCCGGGACCGTCCGGGGACTCGGCGTCGGCAGCATTCTGCGCGCCTGTGAATACGACCGGACGCGGATCATCGTGGGTGAGGTCAACCAGATAGGCAGTCTCCTCCATCGTGTCCGTGCCGTGCGTGACCACAACGCCCAGAACCTGCGGGTCAACCAGGACTTGCCGGATCCGGGTGCAGATGGCGATCATGTCGTCGACTGTCAGCAAGTACGAACCCTTCCGGAAAACGTCCACTACACGGACCGGATGGGCTGCTGGCACCCCCATGCTGGCGAACACCTGCTCCCCCGTATCCGAAGCCACGGCGGCTCCCCCTCCCTCAGACTCACGGGAGGAAATTGTTCCTCCCGTGGCCAGCAGCACCACGTGGGGGCCGACCGAATCTATGACTGTCATTTCCACTCCGTTTGTCCTGCATCTGCAGCCGGCCACCGGCCCAATCGATTGGGTTGTTGGATAAAAGTTATTCCCCCGATGTTTCCCGCAGATGCTTCCGGAAGTTTCAAGGGTGTAAATACTCTGCCGCACATTTTCGGCCCACTGTCTACCCAATCGATTGGGTTCATTGCTGGATTGACTATAGAATGTGAGGTGCGACACGTCAAGGGTGCCGAAATCAGAGATCCGCGCATCATCAGGCACTCTTGGTGATGACGACCTTTTGAGTTGAGGCAGGGGAACGAATGGATGAGAGCACGGCCGGTGGCCGCACAGTCACGCTGAAGGATCTCGCGAACGAACTCGGCATCCACCCGTCGACCGTGTCCAGGATCCTGCATTCCGGCTCCGAAGTGGCACGGGGGGCAGCATCTGTCGCTACGGCCGAACGCGTGCGCAATCTGGCACGGAAGCGCGGCTACTCCCCCGACCCGCAGGCCGCCGGCCTGCGGACGCGGCGCACTCGGCTGATGGGCGTGATCGTTCCCCGGCTTTCGGACCTCGTTCTGGCAATCATGTACGAGGGCATTGACGAGGCCGCGGCGGAGCTCGGCTATTCCACGTTTGTCATGAACTCCCGCGACGACCCGGAGGAACAACGTCGCAAGACGGACTCCATGCTGGCCCGGCGGGTAGACGGGCTGATCATCGGCGACGCACATCTGGGTAGCGGCCTGTTGCCGGAGTTGACCGCCCGGAAGGTGCCGTTCGTGCTCATGAACCGCCGCGTCCAGGGCTTCCCCTCGGCGACGTGTGACGACGTCCTTGGCGGCGAGCTGGTAGCCGACCACCTGTGGACCAAGGGGCACCGGAACGTCGCCGTGATCGCCGGCGAGCCCTATGCCAGCACTGCCGTCGACCGGACAGCCGGCTTCGTGGACCGCTGGCGTGCGCTGGGCGGGACGATTCCCCGGAGCGCCGTGGTGTGGTCCCGCTTCGATACCGCCGGTGGACGGGAAGCGGCCGAGAACATCCTAAATCAGCGCAACCCCCCTCCGAGCGCACTGTTCGCTGTCAACGACTTCGCGGCAATCGGCGCCATGGGAGCCTTGCGGTCCCATGGCCTCGGCGTCGGCCGCGACGTTGCAGTGGTTGGCTTCAATGACACCTCCCTGGCCGCCGAACTTCCCATCCCGCTCTCTTCTGTCCGCTCGCCCATGCTGGACATCGGGCGGACTGCGGTGCAACTCCTCAAGAGTCTCCTGGAGGGCGGGGAGGTCGAATCCGTCCAGCTGAAACCGGTCCTGCGCGTGCGGGAAAGCAGCGCCTTCGCCAACGCGGTGTGACACGGAAGGGGACCCCCTAACTGAGTGAAATCGGACGGCCCTGTCTGCACTCGCGGTCGGTCGAAGATTCCGGAAAGAATTTCCGGACAGTTCAGACCAAGAGGCTCTTGAGTAGAGATTAGTGACCCGACTCACGGCCGCATACCGGAAGTTTGCCCAAGAATGGGGCTAATACTTGTGCAAATCGCACAAAATTGTCAGCGGGCGGCCGCGACAATCCCCAAGGCGAGCATGTAGGTGGCGCGGACTTCGCCATCGGACAAATCGAGCTTCAGCAGCTCCTCGATTTTCCGCAGTCGGTAGCTCAGCGTATTCCTGTGGATGAAGAGCTCATCGCAGATCTTCGCGGAATTCCCGCTGTGGCGCAGGTACGCGTCGAAGGTCTCCCGGAACGAGCTGCCGCCCTCGGAGGCCAAGGGAGCCAACAGGCGCTGGCACATTGCCACCAGGCCCGGGCTGGGCAGCCCCTGCACAATGCCGGCGAGATCGGCCGGCGGGGCCGGATGCACGCCCGGCCGTCCCACATGACGTCTGGCAAGCTGGAGTGCCAGCGGTAGCTCACTTAGGTCCGCGGATTCCGAGACTACGACGGAGAGTTCCGGGGCATCCAAGAAGAATCCCCGAACGGCATCCAACAAATCCACAGCAGCGTGAGGATGCTGAAGCAAGAGGGTCGTGAGCCCGGCTTCTTCCATGAACCTCACAGTGCCGAACTCTGCTTGCAGTCCCGCCCGGGCGCGCCAGGCGATGGCGCGCAGTTTTGCGGGCGCGACGTCTTCTGAGC
>JBKPJW010000635.1:0-15388 GCA_046730875.1 Actinomycetota bacterium
CCACTAGGCGGTCCCCGGGGCTGGGCTCTGCACGGTCCCTGGGCCGTGCCGCTTCATCCGCTGACGTCGTTAGAACGCACGACGTTGCGGAAAGGCGATGCGGTCGAGGTCGTTCGCGGCAACCACTCTGGCTTCACCGGCGCGGCCCCGAGCCTGCTCGGCGAGAGGGGCAACGTCGCCGTAGCGCGAAGAAAAGTGGGTGAGGACGAGAGTCCCTGCGCCCGCCGATGCGGCCAGTTCGCCCGCCTGCCCCGCTGTGAGATGGCGGAACTGCGAGGCGAGCTCGGCGTCGTCGTCGCTGAATGTGCTCTCGGTGACGAGCAGATCGGCGCGCTCCGCCAGTTCCTCTGCGCCCTGGCAGGGCGCGGTGTCCATGACGAAGGCGAAGCGTTGACCGGGCCGCGGTTCGCTTACGTCCTCCAGAGGCACGCCGCCCAGGCTTCCCTGGCGCACTAGGCGGCCGACGTCGGATCCCGCAATCCCGGCTGCCGCGAGCTGGTCAGGAAGGAGCGTGCGCGCGTCAGGTTCCACAAAACGGTAGCCATAGGTCTCGATGCGGTGATTCAGTGCCCGGACCTCAAATCCCGGGGCGATCGGCTCGGCAGCCCTGTGGCCGGGGCCGTCGTGTTCGCTGCCCCCGTACGCAAAGCCGCCATGTGGATGCAGCCGTAGATCTATGCCCGGGGATGCGACGGACACGAGAGCCCGGACGGTATCCTCCCCGGTGGCAGGATAGTGCAGATGGACGGGGTGGTTGACCTTGTCAAGGGCCATGCGGGAAAGGACGCCGGGCAGGCCGTAGCAGTGGTCGCCGTGCACGTGCGTGAGGCAGATGCGCGTGATGTGGGAGACGGTGACTCCGGCGTGTATCATCTGGCGCTGCGTGCCCTCTCCGGGATCGAAGAGAAAGTCCTCGCCATCCCAGCGCAGCAGATACCCGTTGTGGTTGCGGGTGCGGGTCGGGACCTGCGACGCGGTGCCGAGGACGACGAACTCACGCATGAAGTCCAGTGTGCCACTCGACGGCGACGACGGGGTGGGACTCAGGCCTGTAGGGCGCCTTGGTCCCTCCACTCGGTCTCGTCTCGTCGCGACCGCGACAAACCTTGGACAACCCATGGGTTCCGATGAGAAGACTCTCAGTTCCTGCATGACTTCGGCCGGGCTCGCGCCAGTGCCGCTGGCCAGACTACGGAGGGACGGAACTCCAAGGTTACTGAAGCTGCAGCGCTACGGCATGCCAGCATTTTCGCATGCGGGCCCGCAGGACGATCCCCTTGCAGGCTGCGAGGTGGCAAATAGCGCTGCGAAAAGACCGCCACTTCATCGTTGCGAGTCACATTGCCGGACCGCCACAGCTTGATGTAGCGGGGGATGTCACGCTGCGGCAGGCAGCACCCATATAGCTACCGAGGATCTGTTTTGCGTCACCAACCACGGGGCCACGTCAGATCGTGGACCACGTCGGCTAACTAGTGGACGATTCTCATCTCGTGCGAGGTCTGATTGAGTCGCCGTCCGCCGTCGGGAACGACCGTCACAATGTCCTCGATCCGTACGCCGAACCTGCCCGGCAGGTAGATTCCGGGTTCGATCGAGAAGCACATGCCGGGGTGGAGGATCTGGGTTTCGCCCTCGACCATGTACGGCGGCTCATGAGTCGTCAGTCCGATTCCGTGCCCGACGCGGTGAATGAAGTAGTCGCCGTAGCCAGCTTCAGTGATCACCGCCCGGGATACGCGATCGATCTCCTGGCACTCAACGCCTGGCCGCACGGCCTCGAACCCGGCCTGCTGTGCGTGTCTGACGACGTCGTGAACCTCGCGCTCCTCGGCGGTGGGTTCCCCGACGTGCACGGTCCGCGTCGTGTCTGATCCGTAGCCGTGTTTGAGGCCGCCGAAGTCAAGCACCACCATGTCGCCGTCCTCGATGATCCGCGGGCCGATCTCGTGGTGAGGGTTGGCGCCGTTCGGACCCGAACCGACTACGGTGAAGTCCACCTGCGAATGACCGAATTGGCGAAGTAGATCCGCGAGATCAGAGCCGACGTCGGTCTCGCTGCGCCCAGCGAACCGCACGGTGACGATCTCCTCGTACGCCTGGTCTGCGGCCGCGCCGGCCGCCGCTAGCCGCTCGATCTCGTCGTCATCCTTGATCGCCCGAAGCATCGGCAGGGCGGTGGTCATCGAGACGTAGGACGACTTGGGCAGTCGATCCTGCAGGCCGAGGAGGTGCATGGCCCAGGCCGAGTCAGAGACGGCATAATGTCCGGTTCTGGTCATCAGCGTCGCAGATTCCGTGTAGGGGTCCCTCCCGTCGGTCCAGTCGGTGATCCTCAGAATCGAGGCGCCGGCGGCCGCTTCCGCATCGGGCCTCTCGAGCCGCGGAACGATCATGGCGGGCTCCGCGTCGACGGGGATCACGAGCATGGTGATGCGTTCAGTGATGGCCACGGGTGCATACCCCGTGAGGTACAGCAGGTCCGGTCCGGGAGTGACCAGAATGCCGTCGAGCCCGGCATCCTGGGCGGCGTGGGCTGCTCGCCGCAACCGCTCGGCGAAGTCATCGGCGGTGAAGGGAGCCGGCTCGGAAAGGCTGCGATGATCACTCATGGTTCGCATTGTCGTGCGCGGGGCATCACGGGTCAACCCATCGCCCGGACAGCCGCTCCAGTAACTCCGGAAGGGCTTCAACCAAGCGCTGTACTCCACAAACCTCCGATGAACCGGCCGTTCCGTCTTGTAGAGGATCAATTAATGAGACGGTCGGGTCGTTTTCCAAGGGGTATCAGGAGTGGCGGGGATTCCGACTATGTTGCTGCGTACTCCTTCATGCCCGGGAGCGCTCGCCCTAAACCTGCCAAGGGTAGGGCCTGTGGGCCTTCTAGGAACTTCGTCGCCACGACCACTCAACGGCTATGTGGGTGCCTGGCCGCCGCGGTGGCCTGTCGGTTCTGGGTGGGCGGCGTCAGTGCCCTGGCTAGGGGGTCCTCCGCCTGCTGGGATGTGGGGTCATTCGGTCTCCCTTCTGACTACCTCTGGTGGGCGTGGCTGGCCTTGTACCAATTCATGCGCTGGGGTTGCGACTTTGGAATGACCTGCGGGGCTTTCTTGACACACGACAGAGGCGCCGATATCGGCGTTCGTGCAGCCAATTCCCGATGACAGTTGATGTCTCTTTCATCGCCGAAACCTCGAAACAGAGGGTTGCCCGCCGCGGCTTGTCCCCTAAGAAAATCGCCAGATCCATGCCACCAACGTGACACAGCTGCGAAGCCCGTAGCCGTAATTCCCTTAGAGCAACGGCCAGGGCACCGCCGGCATCTCACCGCTCGGAGCCGGTAACCGCCCGGCCGAGCGCAACCGGGCGCAGCGCGCGGCGAGCGATGCGATTTCTTCGGCGCTGAGCAAGTCCGCCAGGTTTCGGCCCAGCCCACCGTCCAGTCCTTCGCTGACACGATCTATGCCGTCGCGTTCCTCGGCGGTCAGAGCGTCTCCCAGCCATCCCCACAGCACCGTGCGCAGCTTGTGGTCACGGTGAAAGGTGAGCCCATGGTCCACGCCGTGCCGGTGTCCGTCCGTCATGGCAAGAATGTGGTCGCCTTTGCGGTCGGCGTTGTTGACGACGATGTCGAACACCGCCATGCGTCTGAGCGCCGGCGAGTCTTCGTGAACGAGGGCGACCATCCGTCCGTTCTCATCTCGTCCCTCGAGAACGTGTTTCCAGCCCGTCTCCGGCACCTGGTGCCTCGCGACCAGGTTCACGGCGCATTGGGCGGGGTCTCGCTCCTGCCAGAGCTGCACCATTCCTTCGCCCATCGGACCATCGCGCAGCCAGGTGTGCGGCACGACGTCCCAGCCGAAGACCTGCGAGACCAGGTAGGCGGCTACCTCCCGGTGAGCCAGAGTGCCATGGGGAAAATCCCAGAGCGGACTTTCGCCTGCTATCGGATTATACACGACCACCACGTCGCCGATGGTGCCCAGAAATGTAGCGTTTGAAGCCGTCGTGATGCGGCCGGTGAGCGTCAGCTCGGCGGTCACCAGGTCCGGCGCCGGCATCAGACCTCGGGAAGGGTGCAGATGTGCCCGTCGGCGTCTATGGGGTAACCGCAGAGCGGGCACGTCGGACGCCCGGCGCCCACGATCTCTCGGGTGCGCTTGGCGAACGCGCGGGCGGTTCCGACCGGCATTCGCACCAGCAGCATTTCGGACTCGTTAGCGCCGTCCTCATCAAGCGATTCGTCGTCGTCATCAGCATCAGCATCAGCATCGGCATCGGTGATCGGGTAGGCCTCTATTACGACCTGGGCCGTGGTTGGGTCCCACCCCAGGCTTATGGCGCCGGTGCGGAACTGCTCCTGGACGGCCTCGAGCTGGTCATTGTCGACAAGTTCAATGGGAGTATTCGTGGGAACGCTGAAGGGGTTGCCCTCGACGGTGATGAGCTGGTCGAGAATGTCGTCGATCTTCTCCGCGAGCAGAGCCGACTGCTGCTTCTCCAGGGCAACACTCACGATCTGCGTCCCTGCGCGCACCTGCAGGTAGAACGTGCGCGCCCCCGGAAGGCCAATGGTGCCAACGACGACCCGATCAGGCCAGGCAAACTCGTGAACACGTGTAGGCATGTCAGTATTCTAGGCACATGAGGTTCATGGCGCCCTTTGCCCTGCGCCGCCGCCCACCGGCGCATCGCCAGAGTGGATGCCGTTCGACAGCCACGACAGATCGCCCGCGTCGGTGTTGGTCGCGTAAACGCTCGGCCGACTAGCGCCGTAGCGCACGATCGATACGGAGGCTGGGCCCACGTTAATACGCTGGAACAGGTCAAGGTGCATGCCAAGCGCGTCGGCCAGGACTGACTTGATGATGTCACCGTGACTCACCGCCACCCACACGGCCCCTGGCCCGTACTCGGCTTCGAAAGCTGCATCGTGGCGTCGAATCGCTGCCACCGACCGAGCCTGCATCGCGGCCATGGATTCACCGCCGGGAAAGACGACGGCGGACGGTTGCGACTGCACAACCGACCACAAATCCTCGGTCGCGAGATCACTGAGCATGCGGCCCTGCCACTGGCCGTAATCGCACTCGGTGAGATCGAGATCGACCGGCGCATACGGAGTGCCAGCCTGGCGATCGAGGATGAGCTGGGCGGTCTGCTGACAACGCTCAAGAGGGCTCGACACCACCCCGACAACAGGCACGGCCGCGAGCCGGTCTCCGGCCAGAGCCGCCTGGTCGCGCCCGATCTGGTCCAGGCTGACGCCGATGGCCCGACCGGCCAGCAGTCCAGTGGCATTGGCTGTGGTGCGGCCGTGCCGCACGAGAATAACTGTCGCCATCCACCCAGCCTAACCACCCGCTCGATGGCGGGGTGAACCATACCGGGTCGCGTGTCGAACAGCAGATAAAGCACTGGCGGAACCCTTCAAGCACGCCGACGCGCCCAAAGCCGCCCAGACGGACACGGCACCAGCAAAGCCGGAAGAACCGGCACAGCCAGACCCCGGCCGAAGTTGCCTCGGAGCCCGTATGTGCTTCGATTTTGGGTCTGCTTGGAGTGTCGATCGTTCGGGACCGGTGACTTATTTGTCGGTTTCGGGTTGGGGTGCGGTCGCCGCGTCGAGTGCGCCGTCGACGACGATGAGGTGGTTCGCCCGGCCTGCTACCAGCGGGATGGAGTGCTGACCGTATTTGTTGTAGGCGAGGTCGACGGCGTCGGCGGCGTTGGTGTTGTTGAGCCGGCGCAGGAGCCGGGCGATGTCGAGGGTGTCCTTGTCGCGTTCGGCGGCGATTTTCATGGCCATGCAGTTCCAGGGCTACGACGGCGGGCCTCCCCAACTGGTGGTTGAGGCGCTTCACCGCGTCCAGCGCTTCTTGGACGAAATCCAGTGCCGCCCGTCGGCCGAACGCGGACGTTGAGGCAAGCCCAAAACCCTTGTCTGCCCCAAGCCTGGCCATGGTCCCGGGGATCGTGGTCACCACGAAGCGGGCATCCTCGGGGAGCTGCTTCAAGAACCAGGCCTCGTCCTCTTTGTGCAGCTTCCCAGTGAAGGGAACTTCCAGACCGGCCACACCGTCCAGGGCAAGGACGGAGGCCAGGAACTTCCCTTCTGCAACCGGATCCCATCCGGAAAGGCTTGGCGCAGCAGCATAGGCGCCAACAAAGTAAGGCGTTTGCTCCCTGGTTGTTACCGTCATCATCGTCTCCATGGCTAGGGGCTCTTAGCGGCTTACAGGTTCGCGTGCCTGGAGCATCGGTAGTTCGTGCCGGCGGGGGAAGCCTTCCCAGTCTCCCGGGACGAGGCAGGCGAACGCGCCGGTTGTGGCGGCGGTGTTGAGCCGCTCTTGCGGTCCGCGGCCGGTGATGAATTCGGCAAGGTATCCGGCGACGAAAGCATCACCGGCCCCCACAGTATCTACAGCGTCAACGGTGACCGCGGATTGGCGGAATATGGTGTCCTGAATCAGGGCCAGGGCGCCGTCTGCGCCGAGCTTGATGACCGTCTGGCTTGGTCCGAGCGCGGCAATTCGCCGCGCCAGCTCCTCCGGTTCGGCCGCGCCGACTGCTATCGCGGCTTCCTCGTCGCCTGCGAACACGATGTCGGCGAGCGGGATGATGTCCCTGTAGACGCGGCGTGCATCTTCGGCGGACCAGAGATTGCCGCGGTAGTTCAGATCAAAGGAGACCCTCACGTGATGGGCTCTGGCCGTGGCCACGGCATACCTGACGGTCGCCTCGGCCTGCGGGGAGAGTGCGGGCGTGATGCCGCTGACGTGCAGCAGCGCCGCTCCGGAAATCAGTTGTTCGTCGATGTCGTCCGGGGTGATCCGGGATCCGGCACTGCCGGCGCGGTAGTAGCTGACGCGTTGGCTGGCGGGCGTCCGGCGTTCCTTGATCATCAGACCTGTGGGGGCGGAAGGGTCGACGGCGATACGGACGTCGACGCCTTCGGCACGGATTTCCCGCTCCACTAGGTTGCCCAGGGAGTCAGCCCCCACGCGTCCGCACCAGACGGCCTGCACGCCGAGGCGCTGGAGTCCGATGGCGAGGTTGGATTCGGAACCGCCGATGCCCAGGCTGAGGGTGGAGGCGTGGGCGAGGGGGCCGACCTGGTCGGTGCGCATCAGCGCCATGGTTTCCCCGAAGGTGAGCACGTACGGCGCGGCGTTCACGGGGCTTCCCCGTGCTGGCTGGCGGTCTGGTCGACCAGGTCACGGACCCGCCGGGCCCGCGCCGTGAGTTCCTGCAGATCGCCGCCTTTGAAGGCGTCGCCCAGCAGCGGCCCGCCGAGGCTGACTGCAAGGGCTCCTGCCCGGATCCAGGCGGGGACGTCGTCGATGTCCACGCCGCCGGAAGGGATGACCTGGATGTCGGGGAACGGCCCGCGCAGCTGGGAGAGATAGCCGGCACCCACGGTGGAGGCGGGAAAGACCTTGACGGCGGTGGCGCCCAGTTTCCATCCGGCGTGGAGTTCGGTGGGCGTCAGGCCGCCCGGGTAGACGGCCACGCCGCGGCGGACGCAGGCGGAGATAACGTCGGGATCGGTGATGGGGGTGACGATGTAGGCAGCGCCCAGGTCCAGGGCGGTTTCCGCGTCGGCGGCTGCGGTGACGGTTCCGACGCCGATTTCCAGGGTGTCGCCGAACCGCTCCTGCAGACGGGGCAGTTCGTCCCAGACCCCGGGTGTGCTCAGGGTCAGTTCGATGCTCAGTACGCCGCCGCGCTGCAGTGCCTCGACGATCGGGGCGTACTCCGAGGCGTGTGCGGCGCGGAGGACGGCCACGACCCGGGTTGCGCTGAGGATGTGGGACGGGGACGGGCGGAAAAGAGTGCCTTGGTCATCGAGGCGCTGCATGGGGAGTTCCTTCTGGTGGTCAGGTGAGCAGTTGTGACGTGCCCGACGGCGGCGTGTGCCGCCGTCGGGCGTTTCGGGAGGGTTTAGTTGATGTGCTGTGCGGTCTTTGCGTCGGCGGTTGTTGCGTTCGCGGCCGTGATGCTGCCGGTGCTCGGCCGGGCGTCCTCCGGGTCGGTGAGGTCGCGGTTGAGCGTCTCCGGCGAAAGCCGCGTGGCGATGAAGCTGACCAGCATGGTCAGTGACATGTAGATGGCCACGGGGATCCATGAGTTGCTGAAGATCCCCAGCAGTCCGGCGCAGATCATCGGTGCAATGCCGCCGCCAATGATTGAGGAGAATTCGCGGCCCAGGGTCACGCCGGCGTAGCGGTAGCGGCTGCCGAAGATTTCCGGGAAGTAGCTCATGTGCACGCCCACCACTCCCTGGCAGGCGAGCATGAATCCGACAATGATCACGAGCATGATAGCGACCGGTGAACCGGTGGTGATCAGCATGAAGGCCGGGGCGGGGAAGAGGACCAACGCGCCGGTGATGATCGAGACCACCCGGCGTCGTCCGATCTTGTCCGACAACGTCCCGAAGCCGACGGCGGCAACGCCGCCGCAGAGAGCTCCGATCAGGAGCACCTGGGGGATGAATTTGGGGTCGGTTCCCACGACGGTGATCAGGTAGGACGCCATGAACACCTGGATGGAGTAGGACTGGGTGCTCACACCGAAGTTCATGAGGATGACACGAAGGACGTTGGCCTTGCCGTTCTTGGCGACCTCCTTCAGCGGGGCGGGCGGTTCGGTGCGGGCCTGCTTGATTTCTTCGAAGACGGGGGATTCGTCGAGCTTGCGCCGGATGACCAGGGCCGCGATGGTGACGAAGATGCTGGAGAGGAAAACGAGCCGCCAGCCCCAGGTGAGCATGTCGTTCGGGGCGAGGGACTGGGCGGCGATCCATACGAGTGCGCCGAGTGCGGTGCCCGCTGCTGCGCCGACCATGATGAGGGAGGCGAGTTTTCCGCGGGTGCCTGGCGTTGCGGTTTCGGTCAGGAGGGTGGCGCCGCCGGACTGTTCGGCGCCTGCGCCGAAGCCCTGGGCGGCGCGGCAGACGCAGAGCAGGATCGGTGCGAGGATGCCTACCTGTTCGAATGTGGGCAGCAGGCCGATGACAAGGGTGGCACCGCCCATCAGGAGGAGCGTGACTACCAGGATCCATTTGCGGCCGAGACGGTCGCCGAAGTGTGAGAAGAAAATTCCGCCGAGGGGGCGGAACAGGAAGCCGACCGCAAACGTGGTGAAGCTGGCGAGCAGTGCTGCGGTGGGGGAGATGTTGGGGAAGAACAGCTTGCTGAAGACCAGTGCCGAGGCGGTGCCGTAGATGACGAAGTCATAGAGTTCGAGGGTAGTTCCGATAAGGCCTGCGACGGCGGCCTTCCGAACTTTTGATTGGTCGACTTCCTTGGCGGGAAGATGTGCTGCTGAGGTCATTTCCATACTCCTTTGAATGGATTCCTGGCCTGTGCCCGGCAAGCCCGGCAGGACAAAGACATGGGTGATGCGTGAATGGTCAGAAAGTGATGAGCACCTTGAGATTGGTGGGGTCGGTGACGGGGGCCGTTAGGGCTGCCTGGGCGCTTTCGAGCGGGTAAGTGGCGGTGATGATGGACGGGAGGTCCACGGCACCGGATGAAGCGAGTTTGATCGCTGTCGGGAACGCGTTGGCGTAGCGGAAGGCGGTGACGAGGTCGATTTCGTAGCGCTGGAGGAAGCCGAGCGGAATTCCGTCTACGGTGGGCCGGGCCTGGCCGACCACCGTGGCACGGGCTGCAGGCGCCAGGGTCTGGATACCGGAAGCCAATGCGTGCGTGTTGCCGGAGCATTCGATCAGGCGGTCCATGTTTGTCAGGTCCAAGGGCGCCGTCGCCGTGTTGATAGTGCGGGTCGCGCCGAATTTGGAGGCAAGGGCCAGACGGTCATCGTTCACGTCGGTCACCACGATCTCTGATGCACCCTTGGCCGCAGCAACCTGGGATACCAGCAGCCCGATGGGGCCCGCGCCGGTGATGAGAACGCGGTGCCCGGCCCGGACCTGGGCGCGTTCCACAGCCCACACGGCGACGGCGAGCGGCTCGATCGCGGCTCCGATTTCGGCGGGGATCGCAGCGGGCAGCACGTGGACGGCAGCTTCGGGAACCACCACATGCCGGGCAAAGAGCCCATCGGTGGGAGGTGAGCCGAAGCAGGTGCCAGAAGGGCAGAGGTTGTACCGGCCTGAGAGGCAGGTAGGGCAGTTGCGGCAGGGAAGCGCCGGTTCGATGACGACGGCGGTGCCCGTTGCCACGCCGGCGTCAGAACCTGCGGCGATGACCACTCCGGCGCCTTCATGTCCCAGCACGGTGGGCTGGGTGAGGACGTTGGTGCCGTTACGGCCGTCGGCGTAGTAATGCATGTCGGAGCCGCAGATACCGCCGGAGCGCATCTCCACCAGGACGTCGGTGGGGCCGAGGGGCCGCAGGGCCTTGTGTTCAATGCGGATGTCCAGCGCGCCGTGCAGGACGGCGGCCTCGGTGGTGGCGGGAAGTTCGGTCCGGGCGCCAGGCGCGAAGGTCTGGGTGGTCATAGTGTGCTCCGGGTGGTTTGGAGGGAAGAAGCGTGGGGGCGGGACGGTGTGCCGGCTTCGGTGATTGCGGCGCCGGGGCCGTGGGCGTGGAGTGTGTCGATGAGTTCGCCTGTGCGTTTGATGAAGTCCGTCCGGCCGGCCAGTTCGTCGCCGAGAAGGTGGTGGCCGGCGAGGACCCGTTCTGCCAGTTGCTGGCCGGAGCGTGACTGGGCTGCCAAGGTGGCGAGCAGCTCGCGGGCCGGGTCTTCCATGGCGGCGGCCTGCGGGCCCGGGTCAAACCCGTTGAGCGGTGCGATGCAGGTCAGGTACGCGGCAGTGGTGAGTGCCAGCAGCTGCGGCATGCCTCCGTCGTCCAGCATCTGCAGCGCCGGAAGCGGGATTCGCTGCCGGAGTTTGACGGATCCGTCGGAGCCCACCTGGCTGGTCCGGTGGCCCAAAGCGGTGTTCCGCCAGCGGGAAAAGAGCTGCTCCTCGTAGGCGTCGACATCCACGCCGGCCGGCACAGCCACGCTGGGAAGGTATTCGTTCCGCAGTACGGAGCGGGCGGCCAGTTCGATGTGAGCGTCCGCGACCGAGTCCGGGATGGTGACGGCGCCGGAGAGTGCTCCGAGGTAGGCGATCAGCGAGTGGGTGCCGTTAAGCAGCCGGACTTTGAGCTGTTCGTAGCCGGCGACGTCATTAGAGAATACGGCCCCGCCGGCCTCCCAGGCCGGGCGCCCGGCGATGAAGCTGTCCTCCACGATCCACATGGTGAACGGCTCGGCTGGCACGGGGATGAGGTCCGTGTAGCCGGCCTGGGCCGCAACGAGGTTGCGGTAGTGATCGGTCGTGGCCGGCACGATCCGGTCCACCATGGAGGACGGAAAGGAGGTGCAGTTGTCGATGAAGGCCAGGGTTTCGGTGGCTTCGGCGGGGGAGAGGAGTGAGGCGAATTCGCGGACAAGCCGCTGGGTGTGGTGCCCGTTGTCCGCGAGGTTGTCACAGCTGAGGATGGTCACGGGTTCCGCGTGGGTCCTGGCCCTGTGCTGCAGGCCGCGGACCATCTGTCCGATGGGCGTCCGGGACGGACCTGCGTTTTGGAGGTCGTGCCGGATGGCCGGGTCCTGCAGGTTCAGTGAGCCGGTGGCCGGTGTGTAGTGGTAGCCGTTTTCCGTGACCGTCAGGGAGACGATGCGCGTCGCGGCATCGCCGATGACCTGAACCACGCGGTCCGGGTTACCGGATGCCGTGAAGGCATCCGTGTGGACGCGGGGAACCGAGAACTTTGAACCTTCAGGCGAGATCTCCACTACCGTGTACAGCATGTCCTGGGCGTGCATGGCATCCGGGATGGCTGAGGAGCGGCTGGAGACTCCGATGATGCCCCAGTCCCCGCCGTTTGCGGCGACGGCGGCGTCGGTGTAGACGGCCTGGTGGGCGCGATGGAAGTTGCCTAGGCCCAGATGGACGATGCCGGGAGCCGGGGCAGCCTGGCGCCGCAGGATTCCAGGCCTGGCGGCGGAGAGCCGAGGAAGGCTTGAGGGAGTCATGGCTTACCAGTCCTTCATGGAGCCGTCGAGCTCCCGGGCGATGGGCAGGTACGCCTGCTTATAGGGGAACCGGGCTGCGGCTGCCTCGTCGACGTGAACTCCGAGGCCGGGTTCGTCGCCTGGGTGGAGGTAGCCGTCCTCGAAACGGAAGCTGGACTGGAAGACCTCGGACACAATGGGGTCGTAACCCATGTATTCCTGGATGGCGAAGTTGCTGGTGGCAAGCCCCAGGTGGAGCGATGCTGAGAGGTTGATCGGGGAGACGTCGGAGGGGCCGTGGGGGGCGCCCTTGATCTGGTAGACCTCGGCCAGTGCCAGGATTTTGCGGACGTGGGAGATGCCTCCGGCGTGGACCACGGCAGTGCGGATGAAGTCGATGAGCCGTTCGGTGATGAGCAGCTCGCAGTCCCAGACGGTGTTGAAGACTTCGCCGATGGCCAGGGGGATGGTGGTCTGCTGGCGCAGGGTGCGGAGAAGCCGCTGGTTCTCGGCCGGGGTCACGTCTTCGAGCCAGAACAGGTCCACGTCTTCCAGGGACCGGGCCAGGCGGGCGGCTTCGGTGGGATTGAGGCGGTGGTGGACGTCGTGGAGCAGCTTCAGTTCGGGGCCCACGTGCTCACGGACCGCGGAGAGGATCTTGGGGGCGTGGCGCAGGTAGGCGGACGTGTCCCAGTCCTCCTCGACAGGTCCGGCGCCGCGGCCGGCGGGCTCGTAGCTGGCGGCGCCCTTGGTGACGCCGTAGACCTTGTCCAGGCCGGGAACGCCGGACTGGGCGCGGACGGCCCGGAAGCCCTGCTCGCGGCGCTGGTCCACGGAATCGAGGAGCTCGGGCAGGTCCCACCCGGTGGCGTGGGTGTAAGTGAGGATTTTGTCGCGGGCCGCGCCGCCGAGCAGCTGGTAGACCGGAACGCCCAGGGCCTTACCCTTGATGTCCCACAGGGCGAGGTCGATGGCACCGATGGCGGCCATAGTCACGGGCCCGCGGCGCCAGTAGGCGCCCCGGTAAAAGTAGTTCCAGGTGTCCTCGATCCGGTCGGCGTCCCGTCCCAGCAGCGCCGGGGCGAGGTGGTCCCTGAGGTAGCTGGCGACGGAGAGTTCGCGACCGTTAAGGGTGGCGTCTCCCCAGCCGACGATGCCGTCGTCGGTGGTGATCTTCAGGGTGACGAAGTTGCGGCTGGGGCTGGTAATCAGGACGTCGACGTCGACAATTTTTCGGCTCATCGGGAAATCACTACGTTCTTCAGGGGTACGTTTTTGGACAGGCGGGTGATGTTTTCGGCGATTTCGAGGGCACGGCCGCGGAAGGTTTCGGCGGTGACGCCGGAGGAGTGCGGGGTCATGATGATGTTGTCGAGCCGGTCAAACGGCAGTGCGGATGGCACGCCCCGCCCATCAGTCCCGGGGTACTGGTACCAGACGTCGACGGCGGCCCCTGCGATCTTGCGGTCCTTCAAGGCTTCGTAGAGCGCCGCCTCGTCAAGGACAGGGCCGCGGGCAACGTTGACAACCTGGCCTTTCGGACCGAGGTTTTCCAGCTCCTCCGTGCTCACCACCGCCGTCGTTTCGGCGCTCAGCGGGATGCTGATGAGAAGAATGTCGGATTCACTGAGCGCCTCGTTGAGGCGGTCGGTGGTCCCGGCCCAACGCAGGCCGTTCGCCTGGGAGTCCACAGAGCCGCTGCGGGTGATCGCGATGCCTTCCGCCCCGAACGCCTTAAGCAGCTTCCATGCGGCGCTACCGATGTGGCCAAATCCCAGGAAAGTAACAACCGCTCCGCGGAGTGTCTCCGGCTGGGGGATGTCCTGTGAGTACACGGAGGACGCCCAGATGCCGCTGCGGAGGGCGGCGTCCTGGCCAAGCAGGTTCCGGCGGAGTGCCACCAGTGCAGCGGCGATGTACTCGGCGATGGAGCCTTCATGGTGGAAGGTGTTGGCGCACACCGCGCCCGCCGGCAGGGCGTCGGCTTCGATGCCGTCGTAGCCTGCACCGGCTACATGCACCAGTCGAAGATTGGGGGCCTGTGTTCCCATTGCTTCGGTGAACTTCGGTCCTACATAGACGTCGGCGTCTTTGAGGTCTGTAAGGACCGAGTGCTCATTCCAGCTGTCGTGCCAGGAGGTGAGGACGCCTGCGGGGAGCGCTGCCTCCAGGGTGGCCCGCTGGGGCATCAGGTTGGGGTCGGCAATGACGATTCTCATGGTTACTTTCCTTGGAGGGCGTGGTTTGCGGTGCGTGCGGCGAACGTGGAGCCGCGGACGATGAGCTGTGAGCTAAGGTGGACGGCCTCGGTGGCGGACTGCTTGCCACCGATTTGTTCGAGGAGGAGCTCGAGGGCGAGGGAACCGCTTCGGCCGATCGGTACGCGCACCGATGTCAGGCCGGGTTCCGCTGCGGCGGCAATGTCCAGGTCATCTATACCCACAACGCTGATGTCTTCGGGGCAGTGGCGTCCGAGGCTGCGGGCCCCGGCCAGCATGCCGATCGCCACGAGGTCGTTATAGGCGATCACAGCAGTGGCGCCGCTGGCGACAACCGACGCCGCAGCGGCAAGGCCGCCGTCGACCGTGGCATTCTGGTTGCCCACAGTCACCAGCTCGATGCCCCAGTTGTCGCAGAACCTGCTGATCGCGGCGAGGCGCTGGCCGTTCGCCCACGACGTCGCCGGCCCGGGAATGTAGGCGAGCTTCCGGTGGCCCAGGGCGTGGAGGTGTTCCACGGCCTGGCGGAGGCCTTCGCCGGCTTCCATCAGCACGCGTGCCGCATGGTCGGCCTCGCCGTTGATCACTACAAGGGGTGTGGTGCCCGCCAGCTGGTGAATCTGGTTCGACGGCAGGCGGGGCGAGCAGAGGATGATGCCGTCAACGCCGGTGGTGAACGACTCGAGGTGGTCACGTTCCCTGGTGGAGGATTCAGAGGTGTCCGCCAGCACCATGCGGTGCCGTCCGTGCCAGGCCTGGTCCTGGATGGACTTGATGAGTGCCGCGAAGACGGCGTTGGAAATGTCGGGAACAATGACGCCGAAAGTCCGGCTGCCGGAAAGTCCGGGCACGTCGTAGCCAAGCTGCAGCGCTGCGTCCACGACCTTCTGGCGTGTCTCAGAGGCCAGCCGGCCCGGGTCGCTAAACGCCCTCGACGCCGTTGCCAGCGATACCCCGGCGAGCTTTGCGACGTCCGTGAGTTTGGCCGACATTTGTCCTCCAGTTGCTTCATTGAAACCCTTGCCTCACCAGTATGGAAAGACTTGTACAACATTGTCAAGAGTTTTCCATGATGCGCGTCACATCGCGTTTGCGCGGCTACGCGGTCCAGCCGGTATGCAGTCTGCTATCCGCCGAGGAGGTCTCCGTGTAAGCATGGGATTCAGCCGTCAGAGGGCACCGAGAGGGAA